>NZ_JBHJTK010000001.1:765577-890012 GCF_042267665.1 Streptomyces sp. NPDC056224 | reverse complement strand
GGGCCGGCAGGACGTCCTGCCGGCCCTTTCGCGGACCCGGTCACTGGTCGGGGTCAGTGCTTGAGCGCGTCCTTCGCCTTCTGCGCGGCCTGCTTGGCGTCGCCCGCCATCTGCTCCGCCCGGCCCTTCGCCTCCAGGCTCTCGTTGCCGACGGCCTTCCCCGTGGTCTCCTTCACCTTGCCCTTGGTGGTCTTCGAAACGTTCTTGATCTTCTTGCCTGCACCCATCCCGTCCACCTCCAGCTGCTCTCGGCACCGGCTCGACGGTGCCAGACCAGCCCCTACCCAAAAGGGCAGCGAAAACGCACGTGCCGAAAGGCCGCGCCGGCGGGGACGGGGTCGTCGGCGGTGGACGACAGTCGGGTCCCGTGAATCGTTTGAGATTCACCTATGCGGACATACGCATGAGTGTCTGGACTTTGAAAGGATCCGACATGAGCGCCGGCGAGAAAGCGAAGGCCGAGATCGAACGAGTTGCAGGAAGGGCTGTGAAGAAAGCAGCCCACGCGATGGGCAAGGAGACTCTGGCCGCCAAAGGCGCCGCCCTGGAGGCCCGGGGCAATGCACGACGCACCAAGGAGAAGGGCAAGGACGCGTTCCGCTGACCGTGCCACGGCGACTTTCACCCGTGTGCGGATTCAGCATTGACGCGTCTCTTTGCACGACAGGACAGAAGGAATCATGGGAATACTTGCTTGGATCCTTATCGGGCTGCTCGCGGGCATCATCGCCAAAATGCTGATGCCCGGGAAGGACCCGGGCGGCCTCATCGTCACCACGCTGATCGGCATCGCGGGCGGCCTGCTCGGCGGATGGCTCGGCAAGGTGATCTTCGGCGTCGACTCCATCGACGGCTTCTTCGAGCTCTCGACATGGATCGCCGCCATCGTCGGCTCCTTCATCCTCCTCGGCATCTTCCGCCTGTTCAGCCGTGCGACGCGGTAACCGGTCGACGCCCGAGTGACGGTTCCAACACGTGAAACGGCTTCCCCTCCACCGGAGGACCGGAGAGGGCGAAGCCGTTTCCGTCTTCCGCCTGTGCGCGCGATCGGGGGCTCAGGCCGAGGCGGCACCCGGTCCCGAGCGCCGGTGCTGCACGACGCGCTGACCTCCCAGGCCGCCCGGGCCGGTCCAGGCCAGCCCAGAGCCGTGCAGGTCAGCCCACGGCGGCCCAGGGCGCCCTCATCACGGAATGACACACCACACGGCACGAAACGCCCCACGCAGCGCACGCCCGAGTGCCCGCCGCGCGCCCCACACCATCAGTCGCACGCTCCATACCCCCAGTCGCACGAAGATCCGGCCCATGACGGCCCGGGGCGACCAGCGCGCGAGCGCCCGACGCCTGCCCCATTTGTGTCCGTGGCGCCTCAAGGTGAACTTCACGATCGTCTCCTGTCGACCACGAGACGAGGGAAACGGCTGGTGCGGCGCTGTCGGCGCAGAGCGGCACGAGGCCTTGAACCCACCTGGCGACAGCGCCGAGGTGACGACTCCGTCGCGGGCCCCATCGTCCGTCCGGCGCACCGATCACCATGAGATCGCCGGATTCCCTTGTCCGCCGAGGACTCCTCATAAGTCCCTCTACGCCCCCGTTTCGACTCCCAAACATCGGGAAGCCGCCGACACCGATCTCGGCTTGAACCGCCCGACACCGGGCAGGCGCCCTGCGGAAAGGCCTTGGACGCACGTCTCCAACGCGCTCCTGGAGTCCTTCGCCGAAGCCCTGCACAGCGAGCTGAAGGAGTCCGGCGTGTCCGTCACCGCGCTGATGCGCGGCAGGACACGGAAGGTCGCAGGATCCCTGCGTACCCGGACCAGGCATTCGGCGACCCGCCTCTTGCCCTCAACCGCACGCGCGGCCCTGCACCGCCGCTGGGCACAGCCACATGGCAGCCGAAGCCACCTGTAGCCGCCGGACGCTTCCGCACCCTGCCGGGTGCACGAGGCGATCATCGAAGCGAACGGAAGGGCTCCCCACCCGAAGCACCTGAGGCACCCAACGCACCCGACACACCCGAAGCACCCGAGGAGTGGTCATGAGCGACGAAAGCGCGCCGAGCGTGCGCGCCCGGCAGATGCGCGACACGGCGCAGGAGCTCGAACAGGCGGCGCAGCGGGCCACGGATCCCGCGGAGCGGCAGCGGCTCACGTACAAAGCGCGGCACATACGCCAGAAGAGCGAGGAGGAGAACGGCCCGGGCAGCGGAACCATGGACCCCATGTAGCCGGGCGGCGGGCCGGTGCTGTCCCCCCGTCGCCGGGGCGCCGGCCGCGTCCTGGCCCCGTGTCCCTACGCCTCCGGCAGGGGGGTGCGCAACGCACTGCGCCCCTGGTCCCAGGCCCGCCGGATGTGGTCGGCAAGGCGGTCTTCCAGGAGCACGGTCGCCGCGCAGCCGAAGGCGATGTCGGTCTCCAGGCGGGGCTCGGTGGCGAGGAGACCGCCGATGACCTCGTGGCGTACGACCTGCTCGTGGACGGCGTCGGCCTCGACGTGCTCGGCGTAGAAGTGCTCGGCGGCCGGTCCGGCGCCACAGCGCCGCATGGCATGGGCCAGGCGCCTGGATCCGGGGGAGGAGGTGACCTCGACGCAGGCGAAGTGGCCGACGAGCGCACCGCGCAGTGCGCGGTGCAACCCGAAGAGGGACATGAGGTTCACGGTCGCGAGCAGGGGCGCCGGTGCGTGGTCCAGGTAGCGGCCGTATGCGGGGTCCAGGTCGAGGTCGGCCATGAGGTCGGCGAAGAGGCGCGCGTGGATGCGATCGGCGTGGCCCGCGCCGAACTCGTCGTACTCGATGGCGACCATGGCCGCCTTGGCCCGGCCGGTGAGCCGGGGAACGACCCAGACGTGCGGATCGGCTTCCTTCAGGTGGTACAGGGAGCGCAGGGCCGCGTACTCGCGCAGCTGCCACAGCTCGCCCCCGGTTTCGAGGTGGTGACTGAGGCTGCCGGAGAGGTCGAGGGGCTCCACCAGCAAGGGGGCGAAGGCCTCCGCAACCGTCCGGGGGGCGTCGGACAGCTCGGTGCGCAGGGCGTGCAGGAAGCGGGCTTCCATGGCCGAGCGCAGACGCAGCAGGTCCGGGTCCCACTCCCGTTCGTCGTCCACGGCGTCGAAGCCGCGGTAGTGCAGTTCGTACAGCAGGTAGAGCGCGAGCTGGAGGTCCTCGCCCCAGGGGTCCGTCTTCAGTACGGACGCGGGGGTGTACTCCGGCGGAGCATCCGTGCGCAGGGCCCGGGTCACGGCCCTGGACAGCTCGCCCCTGCCCTCGACGAGGCGGGCGCCGGGAAGGGTCGCCGTCGTGGCCGAGCTGGAAGGATGCATCACGGGGTCCTGTTCTCGGGTGGCTGGTTCTCGGGTGGCTGGGCGGCGCGCTCGCGACGGCGATGGCTGGTGTCGCACCAGGGGTACGTGCGGCTGCGGCGGCAGGTGCAGACCGCGACCATGAAGCGGTCCGAGCGGGCGACCGTCCCGTCCTCCAGGACCATCTCGACCGGCCCCTCGATCAGAACCGGACCCTTCGGATCCACGGACACCCGCCGGGCGTTCCCGCCCGTGGAGGCCGGGCATCGCACGGGGTCAGGGGCACTGGGCACGGATGACCACCAGCTCTTCCCATTCCTCGGCTTCAGCCGCCAGCCCCTGCCGCTCCAGCCAGTCCCGCCGCGAACGCAGGACCGGTCCCCATGGCACCGAGGCCGTCGTGGCCACCTCCGCGGCCAGCCCCGCCCGGGTCAGCCGGTCGGCGGTCGTTTCGGTCCCGCACATCGCCGAATGCACCATGAGCAGGACTCCGCCCGGGCTGAGCAGGGCCGGGGCGCTCGCGCAGATCCGGTCGATGACCGCGCGGCCGTCGGGACCGGCGTCCCAGGACCTCTCCGGGCCGCCCGGCGGCAGCCGCTTCCCCGGGGCGGGAACGTACGGCGGATTCGTGACGACCACGTCGTAGCGGCGCCCCGCGCTGCGTGCGGCGAAGTCGCCGTGCAGGACTCGGACGGGCAGCCGGTGGCGCAGGGCGTTCAGGCGCGTCGTGATCACGGCGGGCCAGGACACGTCGACCGCCGTGACCCGCGCTCCCCTGCCCGCTGCACGCAGGGCCAGTACGCCTGTGCCCGTACCTATCTCCAGGACGTCCGTGCGGGGCCCGAGGGCCTCACGGTCGAGCGCCCCGGCCAGCAGACGGGTATCCGCCTGGGGGCGGTAGACGCCGGGCAGGGCGATCAGGTCAGGGGGCAAAACACCCCAGGTCAGAGCCGTACTCGGCACCGGGCACCTCCAGGATCGAATGCGGCGGACGCAATGCGGTAGGCGCAACGCGGTAGGCGCAATGCGGCGCGACCTTTCGGACGCGCGTGTTCCGTGAGTGGTCATGACCGGCATCTGCCCGCGATCCGGCCGCCGGCGAACTGCGGTGCAAAGGCGGCTGTCCGGGTGGTTGCCCGGAGCCGGCCGGTCAGCGCCGGTCGGCTTCGAACGGCGTCGAACGGCGCGTCGAGCGGGCTTTGAGAAGCGCGGACGGGTCCCGGTCTCGCGGGTCAGCCGGCGCTTCGCTTGCCGGGAGGGTCCTGCGGATCGATCCCGGTGACCGCCGATGCGTCCCGTGTCCCGCTGGGACGCCTCGACGCACCCTGCGGCCCCAGATCACGCATCCCCTTCTCACCCTTCGAGCCCGGGGCCTGCTGCTCTCCTCTGCGGCCTTCGCTCTTGCCCACGTCGGCGCCGGAACCCTTCGTCTCCTCCTTGGACACCTTTCGTCCGGGACCGGGCTTGGGAGCGTGCCTTTCCGGCTCGAACGAACGCTTGGCACTCGGGTTCTCCTGCTGACGCGTGGCGTCCACATCCGGCGACCAACCGTGCTGCTGACCGGAATGCCTGCTGATCGCTTCGCCCTGGCTCGGCTTGCGCTGCTTCGCCATGACCTGCCGCCCTTCCTCGGCCGCCCGGGCCGACCCGGCCCCGGCGGACTCTTCCGTGTCTGCTGCCCCTACCCACAGATTTCCGGCCAACGCCGCCGGTGGCTGGGGCGGGCCGGAAAGCGAGACGGTCGGCGGACAGGGCGTCGATGCGGCACGCACGGCCCTGGTCGCCCGCCGCTCCGGCCGTCCGCGGCACCACGAGCGCCGTCTCGGCACCGGTACGTACCCACCCCGCGGGAAACGACGGCGGTGCGGGAACAGGGCTGCAGGCAGCGCAGGCACCCCCTGGCACCGCAGGCACCGCAGGCACCGCAGGCACCGCAGGCACCGCAGGCGCCATGAAACACCTGGAGACAGGTAGGCGCCCGCCACGGGTGCGGTCGCCGAGCAGGCTGCGGCGGCGGGGCCCGCCCCCGGCACTCACCAAAGCGGTGCGGGACCTGACGGACGGCCGCGGCACCGACTCGGTCATCGACGCGGTGGGCATGGAAGCCCACGGAGCGCCGCTGGCCGCGGCAGCGCAACGGATCACGACACTGCTGCCGGACACACTGGCCCGCCCCCTCATGGAACGGGCCGGAGTCGACTGCCTGACAGCCATGTACGCCGCGATCGACCTGGTCCGGCGCGGCGGCACGGTGTCCGTCTCCGGTGTCTACGGAGGAGCCGCGGATCCCGTGCCCCTGCTGACGTTGTTCGACAAGCAGATCCAGCTGCGGATGGGCCAGGCCAACGTCCGGGCGTGGGTGGACCAGATCCTGCCGCTGCTCGACGACAGCGATCCCCTGGGAGTGGAAGGCTTCGCGACGCACGTCATGCCGCTGAAGGAGGCTCCGCGCGCCTACGCGATGTTCCAGGCGAAGGAGGACGGCATGATCAAAACGCTTCTGCGCCCGTGACCCCCGGCGCTGTCGCGGCGGGGACGCGCGTCCTGTCGGACTCCCGGTGGAACCCGACGGGGCGGCCCGTCGGTGACCGCTGGTTCACGGCGGCCGGGGCGGGTAGGGGCGGGAGGCGTTCAAGCCAGTGCCCTGGATCGGAGGCCAGCCATGCACGACGCCAAGCCCCTGACTACGCCGGTGCCTTCCCTCCTCACCGTCTACCTCAACGACCACCTCACCGGCTCGGGTGCCGGTGTACGCCTGATCCATCGGATCGCTGAACGGCACCGCGGTACGGACTCGGGGCCGGAGCTGGCGGCTCTGGCGGGGCAGATCGAAGAGGATCAGGACAGCTTGCGCCGGATCATGGGCGACCTCGACGTTCCGGTGCGCCGGCTGCGCGAGGTGATCGGCCGGATCGGCGAGAAGGCGGGCCGGCTCAAGCTGAACGGCAGGCTCCTGACCCGCTCCCCGCTCAGCGACGTGGTGGAGTTCGAGGCGATGCTCCTGGGCGTCGAGGGCAAGGCCGCGTGCTGGCGGGCTCTGCGCGCGGTCGCCGAGACCGACGCGCGACTCGATGCCCCCGACCTCGACCGGCTGCTCGCCCGCGCGGACGCACAGACCCGGACCCTGGACGACCTGCGCCGACGCCGCGCCGCCGAGGTCTTCACGGCAGATCTCGCCGCCGCACGGATCCGGCCCGTCCGCAGGATGGTGGCGCCTTCCCGCCGGCCGGGCGCAGCGTAACGGGCGACGCACGTGCCGTGAGAGCCGGGGAGCGCTGGCAGCCGGTCGCCGGTGGGGTGATCGGGCGCGCGGCTGACCGGGCGCCCGCGGCAGAGCCGGGCGCAACCGCCCCGGCGCGCCCTCGACTCGGGTGAGCGCCGTGCCCGTGCGCACGTCGTAGCGGCCTGCGGCGATCTCGGTGTGGGCGGCGGCGACGGCTTCGTCCTGGGCGGCGAGCAGCGTGCCCTCCTGCTCGATGACATTGACGCGGCTGCCCGCGGCATGGAAGACGTGCGCGAGCTCGGCCGCGATGTAGCCGCCGCCCAGCACCGCCAGGTGCCGCGGTGGACCGTCCAGGCGCATGACCGTGTCGGAGGTCTCGTACGGGAGCCCGGATTCCGTCACGGTCCGGGCACGGCGGGGCGGCTGCCGACGGCGACGACCTGCTCTCCCCGGATCGTGACGGCTCCTTCGCCGGTCAGCACCAGGAGCGTCCGGTCCGCGGTGAAGCGGGCGTGCCCCTTGTAGACGTGGACGTACGGGGATCTGCGCCGGCCCTCCTCGCCTTCGGCCGCCTCGCGGTCCAGGCGTCCGAAGACCGGCTCCCGGACGTCGGCCCAGCGGACGCCGTGCAGCGCCGCGTCCACACCGAGGCGGCCGGCTTCGCGGACACCGGCGACACCGGCGGCGATGTCCGCCACGTGCCCCAGCATCTTGCTCGGGATGCACCCCCGGTTCAGGCAGGTACCGCCGAACGGCCCTTCGTCGACGATGGCGACGTCCAGATGGGAGAACCGGTCGTCGATGACGGCGTTGCCGGAACCCGCCCCTACGATGACGAGGTCGTGAGTACGCATGCCGCGGAACGTACCTCCGTGTCGCGGGCGTACCGCCGGGCACGCTCGGCCGGGGCGCAGGTACGCCCGTACGGCCGGGACGCGGCCTGTGGGAGCGCGGACCCCGGCGCCGCCGATCCGGTCGGGTCGGAGCCGGCGACCGGCTGGAGGAGCCGCGGGGTGCGCGCGGCGCCGCGGTCGGCGCCGACGCGGGCTCAACGGTCCGGGCCGTCCTCCACGCCCGCCTGCCGCTCCGCGGCCGGGGCGATCGGCGGGGGCGCGGCGTCCGGCGCGCCGGCGGCGGGGTGGGCGCGGAGGTAGCCGACCACCGTGTTGCCCACGGCGACGAGCGGCACCGCGACGACGGCCCCGCCGATCCCCGCCACGGCGCCGCCCGTGGCAACGGCCAGGACGACGGCCAGCGGGTGGACCCGCACGGCCCGGCCCAGGATGAACGGCTGGAGGATGTGCCCTTCGATCTGCTGCACCACGAGAACGACCATCAGCGCCATCAGCGCGGTGAAGACCCCCTGGGTTACGAGGGCCACGACGACCGCGAGTGCTCCGGAGACGACGGCGCCCACGAGGGGCACGAACGACGACAGGAAGATCACCACGCCGATGGGGACGGCGAGCGGTACGCCGAGGAGGTAGATGCCCACGCCGATGAAGACCGCGTCGATCAGGGCGACGATCATGGTGCCGCGCACGTAGGCGGTGAGTGTCCGCCAGGCGCGCGGCCCGGCGCCGGCTACCCCGGGACGGGCAGCCGCGGGGACCAGCTTGAGGGTCCACAGCCAGATGTGCCTGCCGTCGTACAGCAGGAAGAGGGTGGCGAACATGGCCAGCAGGAGACCGGTGATCACCTCCACGAGCACGGTCACGCCCTGCAGTCCGGTGGAGGTGATCTCGCTCGTACTGGTGCCGATGCTGTCGCTCAAGGTGTCGGCGATGTCGTTGATCTGCTGCTGCGTGACGTGGAGCGGGCTGTCGATCAGCCATTGCTTGAGCTCTTCGATGCCCTGCTGAACGCGTTCGGAGAGGTTGCCAAGGTTGTCGAGCACCTGCCAGACGATGAACCATCCGACCAGTCCGAGCAGCACGAATCCGCAGGTCGCGGTCAGTGCCGTCGCCGCGCCGCGCGAGAGTCCGCTTCGGTGCAGCCAGGCGACCGTCGGCTGGAGCAGAGCGGTGACCAGGAGCGCGACGACGAAGGCGAGCACCACCAGCCGTACCGCCCCGATGACCCGCATCAGCACCCAGAGGGTGGCGGCGAGCACCAGGAACCGCCAGCCGGCCTCCGCGGCGACCCTCACGCCCCAGGGCACCGTCGCAGCAGGGGTCCCCGGTCCGGGATCCGCACCGGGTCGGGTGCCCGCAGGCATCGAGTCCTTCCACGCTCCGGCGTGGTCCGTGTTCTCCGCGTTCTCCGCGTTCTCCGCGTCCTGTTGGGCCTGGAGCCGCGCTCTGCGCTCACCGAGCCCCACGGCCCTCTTCCTCAGGCGCCCGAGCCATCCACGCTCACCGGGCTGACGATCTCGGTCCACCGCGCAGTCCCTCCGAGTGGTTTCGTCCGCGGACACCTCCCAGGCCGGCGGCCGCCCTGCCCTCCGGCCCCCCGGGGCGCGAGGGGCGGGCCGGGAGGCCGGGTACACCGGCGGCCGCCGCACACGATCATGCGCGACGGCCGCCGGCCGCACCCACTGCCCCGGGTGGTGGGGTCAGGCAGCCGGGTCAGTCCTGTCCACGCCGTTCTCCGGTGGGTGTGCCGCGCTCTTCGATGAAGTGCTTGAACCGCTTCAGGTCGCCCTTGACCTGCCGGTCGACGAACCCGAGCTTGTCGCCGACGTTCTCCGCCATACCCTCCGGGTCGAAGTCCATCATCAGCGTGACCTCGGTGTGGGCGGGGTCGATCGGCCGGAACGTGACCAGGCCCGACTGCTCGGTGTCACCGCCCACGGTGACCCAGGCGACCTTCTGGTCCGGAACCTGCTCGGTGATCTCGGCGTCGAACTCCCGCTCCACCCCAGCAATCTTCGTCACCCAGTGCGTGAGGGTGTCCGAGCGTTGATCGATCCGCTCCACACCGACCATGAACTGCGGAAACGACTCGAACTGCGTCCACTGGTTGTAGGCCGTCGTCACCGGCACATCAACCTCGATCGATTCCTTCACCTGCGACAACAATGCCATTCCTTTCGACTGCTGTTCCGCGGCCGCGGCCTGCGGCGGTCGCTCCATCCCTCCCCCCGGTCCGCGCGCCTGCCCGAGTTCCGGTACGGCAACCACTCGCCGGGAACGGCGCGGGCGGCGTGTCGCTGCAACCAGCCCAGCCCGACTGGCGGCATCCGGGAACGGCGAAACCGCCCAGTTGTCGGGAAGGGCCGGGCACGGCGGGGCCGTCCTGCCCTCAGGGTCCCGATGGTGCGGGAAGGCCCGGTCACGCACCCTGGACGCATGGCCTCGATCATCGTGCTGTTCGAACTGGAACCGGACCGGGCCATCGGCCCCGACGGCGTGGAACCGGTCGTGGTCGCGGTCCACGCCGCCGGCGCGGACCCCGAGGTGCCCGAAGACCCGCTCCCCCGCACCCTCTGCGGCCTGGACACCGACGCGATGGAACACTCCCACTACCGCCCGGCCGGGCCGGGCGAGCCCTGGTATCCCCCCGCACTCCACGAGCAGCGGTGCCCGCAGTGCGAGGCGGGGCTCCACACCCTCTGAAGGCCGGGACCCGCACGGGGGCGGGACCCTCTGCAGGAGCCGACCCGCCGCAGGGCCCGGGGCACGGCCCCGTCGCAGCCGGAAGGCCAGACCGCACCCCGGTACACGGCCCCTACCCGTTCCCGCCTTCCCCATCCCGCCGGTGCGCGCCCGGCCCGGCCTGATGCCCTGAGGGTGCGCCGAAGAAATTTCGGACGGTGATGTCGAGGATCCGTGGACGGCTCCGTCCCTGCAATGGACGCGACCAGAATGGGTCGCACCAGCACGAGGAGGAACACCATGGCCAAGTACCTTCTGCTCAAGCACTACCGCGGCGCCCCGGCTTCGGTCAACGACGTGCCGATGGACCGGTGGACGCCGGAGGAGATCTCCGCGCACGTGCAGTACATGAACGACTTCGCGGCCCGGCTCGAGGCGACCGGCGAGTTCGTCGACGGCCAGGCGCTCGCCCCCGAGGGGCGCTGGGTCCGGTACGACGGTGAGGGGCGGCCGCCGGTCACCGACGGGCCGTTCGCCGAGACCAAGGACCTCATCGCCGGGTGGATGGTGATCGACGTCGACAGCGAGGAGCGCGCGACGGAGCTGGCCGGGGAACTGTCGGCGGCCCCCGGGGCGGGCGGGAAGCCGATCCACGAGTGGCTGGAGCTGCGCCCGTTCCTGACCGCGCCGCCCACCGTCACGGAGTGACCCGCCGATGGATGAAGCCCTGCTCAGGAGCCTGACGCCGAGCGTGCTCGGGATCCTCGTCCGCCGCGGAGCCGACTTCGCGGCGGCCGAGGACGCCGTGCAGGACGCGCTGGTCGAGGCCGTTCGCGTCTGGCCGGCCGACCCCTCCGCCAGCTCTTCGGGCGGGGAATACCCCGTGCGGGACCCGAAGGGTTGGCTGGTCACCGTGGCCTGGCGCCGGTTCCTCGACGCGGCCCGGGCGGACACCGCGCGCCGCCGGCGTGAGGACCTCGTGGACGAGCAGCCTGCGCCCGGGCCCGCGTCCGGCGTGGACGACACGCTCCAGCTCTACTTCCTGTGCGCCCACCCGTCGCTGACACCGTCGTCCGCGGTCGCGCTCACGCTGCGCGCCGTCGGCGGGCTGACCACCCGCCAGATCGCCCAGGCCTACCTGGTCCCCGAGGCGACCATGGCGCAGCGCATCAGCCGGGCCAAGCGCACCGTCTCCGGCGTGCGGTTCGAGCAGCCCGGCGACGTCGCCACCGTGCTGCGCGTCCTCTACTTGGTCTTCAACGAGGGCTACTCCGGCGACGTCGACCTCGCCGCCGAGGCCATCCGGCTCACCCGGCAGCTCGCGGCGGCGATCGACCACCCCGAGGTGGCGGGGCTGCTCGCCCTCATGCTGCTCCACCAGGCCCGGCGCGCGACCCGGACCGCGCCGGACGGCAGCCTGGTGCCGCTCGCGGAGCAGGACCGCAGCCGCTGGGACACCGAGTCGATCGCCGAGGGCATCGAAATCCTGCGGGCGGCCCTCGCCCGCGACCAGCTCGGTGAGTTCCAGGCCCAGGCCGCCATCGCGGCACTCCACGCTGACGCGCCCACCACCGAGGAGACCGACTGGGTACAGATCGTCGAGTGGTACGACGAGCTCGTGCGCCTGACTGACAGCCCGGTCGTCCGGCTCAACCGCGCGGTGGCCGTCGGCGAGGCCGACGGTCCGCGCGCCGGCCTGGCGGCGCTCGCGGCGCTGGACGACTCACTGCCGCGCCACACCGCGGTGGCGGCGTACCTCCACGAACGCGACGGCGATCTCGCGACCGCGGCACGGCTGTACGCCGAAGCGGCCCACAAGGCACCCAACCTGGCCGAGCGCGACCACCTGACGCGCCGGGCCGCCCGGCTCAACGCCCGCCGGGGCTCCCGGTAGGCGGACCGGACCGGGAAACGCGGCGGCCCCGGCCGGCCGGCCTTCGGCCGACGGCCGCACGGATCTTGTCGGCCGGCTCTGCGGCCGCGGTGTTCGCCGGGTCGGCCGGGCGGATGTCGGCGAGGGCGAAGGACGGGACGGGACGCGCTCGGGGTTCGCGAAGGCGATGCCGCCGCTGCCGCTGCCGCTGCCGCTGCCGCTGCCGCGGTGACCGAAAGCGGTCGGGGCGCTGCCCATCGCCGGCCTGGCCAGGAAGGAGCCGAGCCCCCGAGCCCCCGCGTGGGATACCTGACCGACATCCCGCCCAGCAGCGCCGCGTACATGCCTGCGGGCGGCCGCACGCGCGCTTCCGCAGACGGACAGGCCGGCCCGCAGGTGGACGGTTGGCCGGGGTGTCGGTGGTCCACGCTCCCCGGTTCGGCGGCCGGCACCCGCGTGCAGGGCGCGCCCAGCGGGAGGCCGGCTCGGAGGCCCGGCATCCCCCGGCCGCGCCGGAGGCGGCTGTCAGCCGAGCTGCCGTCCGAGGAAGTCCAGCATCGGCTCCGCCGCGACGCTCCAGTACGGCCAGCCGTGGCTGCCCGGCTCCAGGTCCACCTCGGCGTCCACGCCGCGGGCCGCGAACGCGGTGCCGAGATCTTTCGTCCCCGGCAGGTAGTTGGTGTCCTCGGTCCCGCAGGCGAGGTGGTAGCGGGCGCGCCCGAGCCGGTCGGACGCGGTGCGGCGGATGATGTCGGCCAGGTTGTACTCCCGGGAGCGGTCCGTCATCCGGGCGGACCCGGCCAGGTCCCGGCCGAAGGCATGGCCGTAGAACCGGTTCCACTCCTCCATGGGCATCGCGCGGTAGCCCTCGTCGGTGAAGTGTGCCGTGCTCAGCCCGGCGGCGGCGCCGAACAGGCTCGGGTACCGCAGGGCGTACATCAGCGCGCCGTATCCGCCCATGGAGAGCCCGGCGACGGCCCTCCTCTCCGCCCGGCCGCCCAGCCCGTGGGCCTGTTCGACGGCCGGGACGAACTCCTGGATGAACATGTCCTCGTAGCGCAGGGCGTCGCCGCCGGAGCCGGCGTCGTTGATGTAGAACGTCTCCTCCTGGCCTCCCCCCGGCCTGCCGGGGTCGCGCCGGGCGTCGGGCATGGCGAGGGCGCACGCCGGGATCCGGCCCGCCGCGACGGCCCGTTCCAGGGTCGGCACGATGCCGCCCTTGAGGACCCAGTCGGTGTGCTTCCCACTCGCGCCGTGCAGCAGGAAGAGGACCGGGACCCCGCCGTCCGGCCCGCCGCCCCGGGGCGCGGAGCTCACCCCGGCGGGCAGGTAGAGGCTGTACGGGACGTCCCGGCCGAGCAGCCGGCTCCGCACGGTCAGGTCGGTGCGCAGCGAGGAGGTGCCGGAGGCGGACGGAGCGGGCGTAGTCGAGGACGGCGCCGGTCCCGGCGCGCCGGGGGCACCCCGCAGCAGGAAGGCCGCGGAGATGACGGCCGCAACCGATCCGCCGGCCCCGGCTGCGAGCAGGGAACGGCGCGCGGGACGTCTCAGCATGGTTCCCTCACCGTCGCCACCGGGTACCGGGCGTTCACAGGACCACACACATGACACGCCCGGCGCCCGCACCGAGGCAAGCAGCCACACCGCAGAGCCCACCGAGGTCCTCCCCCGGTGGGCTACCGGCTACGGGTCGCCCGTAGCCCGCCTCGGCCGGCCCGCAGGCGTGGAGACACGGGTGGCCGGTGGACGGCTCGGCTCAGTCCCAGTGCCGGTCCGCGAGGGAGCTGACCGGCTGGGGCCCGCCGATGACCGCCAGGGAGGTGAAGAAACCTTCGTCCCACGCTCTCCGGACGGGCGAGAACCCTGCGGGTGGGTCGGCCGCGGGCAGGTGCCGCGGGTGGGGACGGTCAGTGTGGCTCCACCCAGCCGTGCCGGACGGCGTGACCGCCGAGCTGCATCCTGGTCCGGACTCCGGCCATGTCCATGAGATGGCGCAGGCGTCGGTGCAGCGTCCGCGGTGACAGACCGAGTTGTGTCGCTGCCGTCAGGTCGGTCAGGCCGGCCAGGAGGAGCGCGAGGATCCTGCGGTCGAGGTCGGTGGGGCCCGTCGTGCCGAACTCGACGGTGGGGTCGGCGTCCGCACCGGTGCCCGCCAGTGCGAGCGGCTGGGCGGTTCGCCATACCGTCTCGAACAGCGCGTCCAAGGCGTCCAGCAGACCGCTGCGGTGCAGCAGCACGGCGCCGGGCTCTCCGTCCGGCGTGACCGCGAGCGGGACGAGGCCGAGGTCGGCGTCGGCCAGTACCAGTTTCATCGGCAGCTGGTCGGCGACCCGCAGTTCCACGCCCCTGCGCAGGGAATCGACCGCATCGTCGATGATGCCCGGCTCCCCCAGCACGGCCCGGTCGAGTACCGCCCGGAATTGCACACCTCGGCCGATGGCCACGGGCTCGGCCGTGTTCTCTTCCGGCGGCAGGGCGACGAACGGTGCGGTGATGAAGCTCCGGACCTGCGTGCGGGCGGCCTGCTGCACCTGGAGGAAGCGGTGGCGGATGGCGTCGACCCCCGTGACGACCTCGATCAGATCGCTGATGCTGTTCCCGGTCATCGCCGCCCGGTGTTCCTCGGCGAAGGTCACCAGCGCCTGCTCGGCCATGCGCAGCCCGTCCCGGCGCTCGCTGATGAGAGCGCCCAGGGCCACGGCCGGCGGCGCGGCAGTGAACTGTTCAGCCGCCGACCTGGTCACCAGGCCCCACCCGGCCAGGCGGCTCAATGCCGTGTCGACGCGGGCCTGGGGCAGCACGAGCAGGTCCGCGAGCAGGGGCGCGGTGGAGTTCGGCCGTCCCAGCAGCGCCCGGTAGACGCGCTCGTCATCGGGTTCGAGGCCCAGGACATCCAGCATGGGCGACCGGCTCTCCTTCGCTTGCCGCAGCGGGGAGAGTATGCGCCATGGCGGCAGACCCTGAACAGTGCCTGCTGGGAGCGCGTCTGACGGGAAGGGCCCCGGGGAGTCGCCTCCCCGGGGCCCGGCACTGCGGTTCATCGCAGGCCGTACGCCCGGATGATCTCGTTCTTGACGCTGAAGCCGCTGTTCGTCTCGGCGCTCGCGCGCAGGGAGACGAAGCCGCCGGGCTTCCGGGCAGTCGTGAACGAGCCCGTCCAGGAGCCGTCGGCGCCCTTGGTCAGGGTCACCTTCTGCCAGGTGGCGGCGGCGTCGTACGAGAGGTCCAGCGTCACCGCCGTCACGGTGCCCGGCACGGTGCCGAGGTCCATGGAAACCGGCGTGAGCGCGATGTGCTGCCTCGCGTCGGCCTTCAGGTCGCCGTGCAGGTCCGTCTCCAGCTCGTAGTCCAGGTTCAGCACGGAGAACGGCTCGAAGGAGTCCGAGTCGACGGTGTCGGACATGAAGGTCCACTCGGTGTGGGTGCGCGTCGACAGCCGGAACACGTCGGCGGGCCGCTCCACGTCGAGGACGGCACGGTACGGCAGGTTGCCCGCCGGCACCTCCTGCCACTGCATGTCCCCGCCGGCCGGATTGTCGTGGATCAGCCTGTCGCCCTGGAACACCTGCAAGTGGGACGGTGTCTCACCCCACGGCAGGTAGCCGCCCAGCCGCATGGTGTCGCTGGCGGAGGCCCACGCCTGCACGTTCCACGTCATGTGGTTCTGCCAGCGGGAGTTGTACACGCCGAAGGACTCGCTCTGGCCGGGCCGGGTCGCCGGAGCGAACCAGTCCAGCCGGGTGGTGCTGCCCTTGGCATACGTGTTGTCGCCCGACACCATCGACCACGGCAGGGCCCCGTCGACGCCCTGCGTGTGGAACTCCCGCCAGACCTGGCCCGGGGTCACCCACTCGGTACGGGTGCCCGGGTGCCACTCGAGCTCGGGAAGGTTGAACGACGGGCTGAGGGTGAAGTCGGACCGGTACCCTTCCGCCGCCCGGCCGCCCGTCGCGGAGTAGTAGCGGGCGTCGATCCGGGCGAGGTCACCCTTGGCCGGCTTGTAGACCAGAGCCCGGTCCGGCACCCGGCCGGGGTACTCCCGGGTCAGGTCGTAGACGAACGGCGTGTACTCGGTCTGCTTGACGGTCAGCTTGTGGGTGCCGCTCCTGGCCAGCGAAACAAGGGCCTTGCCCGCATCGCGGTGCACGGTCGCGACCGGGATCGCCGACTCGCCGACGTACTCCATCAGGGCTCCGACACCGTCATTGACCACGATCAGCGCCTTCGCGCCGGCCGCGGCCGCGGCCTCGGCGCGCTCCTGCGGCCCGACCTCCTCGCTGCGTTCGACGACGGCCACCCTGCCCTTGGCCTTGACCTTCTTGTACGCGGCCGCCGCGCCGTTGCCCGCGTAGACGGCGTCCAGCCGGTCCGTGGCGGTGCCCAGGGCGCTGCCTGCCTGCACCAGCGCGTCGAGCTGGAGCCCACCGCCCGACGTGCTCAGGCCGAGCTGCGGCTCGCCCTTGCGCCAACGGGTGGTCAGCATGAACTCGCCCCGCTCCATCGGCTCCGTCGGTGAGACGTAGACGTCGTCGTACGTCGGCGGCAGCACGTAGGCGCCGCGGTAGTCCGTGTACGGGTCGAAGCCCTTGTAGTGGACGTTGAAGTCGACCTTGCGCTGGCGGTCCTCGGTGCGCTCCGGCGCCTCGGTCTGCAGCACGCGTGCCCTGCTCGCGTCCAGCACCACCTCGGCCGGGCCGTCCTTGAGCACGGTCTCCGGGTCGACCAGCACGGCCAGGCCCGAGCGGTCCGCCTTCTCGCCGGCCACGTCGAGGTACCCCGCGACGGTGTACGTGCCCGGTGCCATGCGCATGGTGGTCGATCCGTCGACGTAGACCGACCACGGCCAGACGTCGCCCGCGAGGTTGACTCCGACCCAGCCGGCGGTGGGCTTCCCGTCGCGGCCGACCAGCTTGATGTTCAGGTCGTAGCGCTCCTCCTCCTTGAGGAGCGCTACGGAGCTGCGGGTCACCGGCTTCCCGGTGGCCGCGTCGGTGGCCGTCACGTAGCCGGCGTGCCGGCCCGCCGGGACGGTTCGCGGGTCACCGGTCACCGGGACGGCGGCGGTGCCGCCCGCCGGGACCGTCACCGTGGGGGCTCCAAGCGTGAACGGGCCGCCGTCGGTGAGCGTCAGGTTCAGTGTGACGTCGGCCGAGCCGGTGTTGGTGTAGGTCAGGTCCTTCGTGACGGCGACGTCGCTCGGCTCGTGCGGCCACGTGTAGTTGCCGAAGAAGAGCGGTCCGGTGCCGCGGACCGTGGTGTGCACGGCGGCGGCCACGTCGAGGCGTCCCGTACCGACCTCGTACGGCGAGTAGCCGCCGTCCAGGCCCTTCGCGGTGCTCATCAGGTGTTCCTTGAGCTGTGCGCCGGTCCAGTCCGGGTGCTGCTGGGCCAGGACCGCCGCCGCGCCGACTACGTGCGGGGTGGCCATCGAGGTGCCGCTGAGGGTGCGGTAGGAGCCCCCTCCGCCGTCGGTCATCTCCGACGAGCGGGCGGCGGTGATGTCCACGCCGGGCGCGGCGATGTCCGGCTTCATGCCGCCGGAGTGCGCCAGCGGGCCGGTGCTGGAGAAGCTCGCGAGCCGGTCCTGCTTGTCCGTGGCGGCCACGGTCAGCGCCGAAGCGGCCGCGCCGGGGGCGGAGATGCTCTCCGGGCCCGCGTTCCCGGCGGCTATCACGAACAGCGTGCCGTACCGCGCGGACAGCGCGTCGACCGTCTGCGACATCGGGTCGCTGCCGTCCGTCGGGTAGGAGTCGCCGAGGCTCATGTTGACGACGTCCGCGCCGGACTCGGCGGCCCATTGCATGCCGGCCATGACCCAGGAGTCCTGGCCGTGGCCCTCCGCGCCGCCGAGCACCTTGCCGACGAACAGGTCGGCGCCGGGGGCGACGCCCTTGTTGTCGCCCCCGGAGGCCGCGCCCGAGCCTGCGATCGTGCCGGCCACGTGCGTGCCGTGCCCGTTGAAGTCGGTGACGCCCTCACCCGGTACGAAGCTGGCCGTGCCGTCGATCAGGCCAGCGAAGTCGGGGTGGTTGACGTCGATGCCGGTGTCGAGCACCGCGACCTTGACGCCCTTGCCGGTGTATCCGGCCGCCCATGCCTCGGGCGCGCCGATCAACGGCACGCTCTCCTTCAGATCGGCCTTCACCCGACCGTCGAGCCACAGCTTCGCCACCCCGGCGCCCAACGTCGCGCTGCCCTGCGGTGCGACGGAACCCCAGAAGGTACGGGCCTGCCACTTCTCGGTGCTGAGCACGGCAGCGCGGATGTCCTTGAGCTCGCGCGTCAGCTTGCTGCCCCGGGGGGCCGTCGGCTCGACCGCCGCGCCGGACCTCGCCCGGGCGTACGTTGCGATCAGCGGGACCGCGTCCGACTTCGCGTCGTCGTAGCCCATCTCGATCAGGTCGGTGACGTTGAACAGCCGCCGGTCCAGTCTGTCCGTGCCCAGCAACGGCACGGCCTCGTCCGGGATGACGAACAGGTCTCCCTTGATCTGCTGGATCTTCACTCCACCGACGGCGCTGTCCGGCCGGTGGACGTCGGCGATCTGCTTGCCGTCGGACGTCGTGGTGACCGTGACGACGTCGCCGGTGACCAAGGTGACCTTGTGGGTCGCCGAGGGCTTGGCGGGAACGGTGGGCTTGCTCGGAGCGGCTTGCGCGGGCGCCTGCAGCACTGCGAACCCCGACGCCAGCAGCGGGACCGCGGTGGCGGCCGAGATCAGCTGCCAGCGCCTGCGCCGGGAGGCGGAAGACTGAGAGGAGGAGGACATGCCAAGGGTCTATCGACCGGGAACGCCCGGCGTGAAGGCCGAAGGGCGGCAAGTCCTCGCCATGGCAAGCATTTGTCAGCCGTGAACCGCTCGAATCCAGACAAGGTTCCGCTTTGCGGTGTGCGACCTCGCTCACGCCTGGCCCACGCCCCGGCTCCGGCTCCCGCGTCGGCGAAAGCGCGGCGGGCGGCACCCGCCTGCCGGCGGACGCGGCGCCTCACGTAATCTCCAGGTCCTCCCACCCCCTCGGATCCGGACGGCCCAACAGTTGTGAGCACACCCCTCGGCACCGCGTGCGGAACGGAACGACCCCAGGACATCGGGGTCGTCACGGACCCGCTCGGCATACGCCCGCACCGCCGCATCGCGCCACGGGGAATCGTCGATCTACGGGGCAGCGGCGACCGGGAGATCGAGCTGTCCTACCCGTCCCACGCCGCGGTCATCGTCGCGGGCCTGCCCGGCAGCGGGAAGAGCACGCTCCTGCGCGCCTGGTCCCCGGCCGCCACCGCCGTGGATCCCCGCGCCACCCGCACCGCGTACGAGGCGTGGATGCCCGTGTGGCTTCCGTACGCGGTCTACCGGCCGTGGGCACGGCTGAGACACATGCGGTGGACGCGTTCCGAGATCCGACGGGGTCAGCCGCTGCTCATCCACGACTGCGGCGGCAGGGCATGGATGCGCCGATGGCTTGCACAGGCGGCACGCGGAGCCGAACGCCCGCTGCACATGGTGCTGCTCGACGTCGGCCCCCAGGAAGCACTGTCGGGCCAACGGGCGCGGCGACGCCCGGCTTCACGCCGGGCCTTCGAAACCCATCAGCGGGGACTCACCGAACTGCTGTCGCGCATCGAGGAGGACGGCCTCACCACACGCATGGGCATCGACTCCCTGGTCCTCCTCGACCGCAGCCTCCGGGACCGTGTCCCATCGGTGCGGTTCGGCCCCCACGACTGACGGGACCGCCCCGGGACGGCGCCCGGACCCGCGAGGGGTGGCCCCGGCCGCACGCGCCGACGGCCCTGGATGCTCATTGCTCGCTGCGGAGCTTGTCGAGCTGCTTCTCGAAGGCCTTCGTCTCCGCGGTCAGGTGGTCGAGTGCCTTCTCCTGCGTCTTGTCGCCCTGCTCCTTGAACGCCTCGGTGAAATGCGGCTGGAGTTGCGTCCACCAGCCGTAGTCGAGCATCGCCCAGGCCTGCGGACACAGTGGGGCGCGGGTCTTCGGCAGGTAACCCGCGTCGACCATGGGCCCGTAGAACGTCTTCGGGTCGCTTCCCTCCAGGTAGCAAAGGAAGGTGAAGACCCGTTGCTGGGTTACGGGGTGATCGCTCGCGAACCCCTCCAGCGTCAGCTTGCCCTCCCTGCGGGCGATCTCGTCGAAGAGGATTGCGGCTGCCAGCGTCGGCCCCGGCCCCACCTGGTTGACGGTGTAGAACGAGGCGAACCCGTCGGCGGCGTCCTCCTCTAGGCCGAGGTTCGCCAGGAGAAGCTGGCGTTGCAGGGCGTGGCCCATCTCGTGGCCGAAGATGAACTGGGTCGACAGCGAGGTCAGGTCGTCGGCGTTGAACTGGGCTTCGGGGACGAGGGCGGGCCGCTTGACGGTCTTGACCACGTCCCTGAGGGTCTCCTGGATCTGGGTCAGGAACGCCGGGGGCACGAAGACGGTCCTGCCGTCGGGCTGGGTGACCGCGTCCGTGACCCCCGGCGGTACCTTGCCGGTGACTTTCACGACCAGGTCGTGCGGGAGGTCGACCGACTTGTTCACCCAGTCGGCGGTCTGCTCGAGCACGCCGGACTTCCGGACCACCTCTACGGCATGCCGGTCCTTCGGCTTGATCGTGTCGTCCTCGTAGACGACCGTGACTTCGCCGCTCGCGCCGGCCGTGTTGCCTTCGCCGCCGCACGAGACGGCGGCGAAACCGGCGACGAGCAGCAGTGTCCCCACGCATGCGGTCTTCAGCTTGGCCGCGTACTCACCGCTGCTCAGCACCCCGGTCGGCTCCTTTCCTTGGTCAAGGCGTTGTGGCGGGCGGTTGTACCGGCCTGGTCGCCGGAGCCACGTCCCGACGCCGGCGACGGGGCCCGCACGGACCGAGCCGGGACGGCAAGCGGCATCGCGGGATCCCGGGATCGAGCATGCCGACGGCCGGAGACCGGGAGCGGGGCTCGAACCTGACACGCGGATTATGATCGACGAGCCCTTTGCCCACAAGAACCCGCTTATCGCTATTTCGCCCTATTCGGCCGGCGGTGCAGCGCCGTACCGCACCGGCCACCTCCTGGCAGGGGATTCGGCAGGGCCCCGAAGCGGCGCCGAAGCGGGCCCTTAGCGGGACCTGGAACCGGCCCAGGAGGCGGCCGTCATGAGGAGCGGGCGGCTCAGCGGAAGAGCATGGAGGCGTCCCCGGCCGGGGTGGTGACCGAGCCCGGACAGAGGAAGCTGCCCGAGGTCTTCGTGGCGGTGAAGGCCCGGTTGACGTACTTCCGGCTCACCCCGTCGCGGTCCCACACGATGTTCGTCGCCTTGTAACGGCAGGAGATGAAGCTCTGCTTGCCGGTGATGTCGATCAGATCGGTCCGCGCCGTACCGGCGGCGTCGTCGAAGGTGAAGGCGGGGTTGTTGTTGAGGGAGGCGGCGATGCCGCCGCCGCAGGCCAGATTGCCTCCGGGGGCGTTGACCGTGGCGCGGTCGACGGTGAGGGCGTCCGGGGCGGCCGCGCTGGTGCTCGCGCCGGTCCAGCTGCAGCTGTTGCCGGCGACCGCCATCACGCCGTCGACCTTCTGTTCGGCGACCGAGGCGCCGGGGCCGTGCGCGAGGGCGGTGCCGGTACCGGCGAAGGCCGCCGCGACGGCCAGCGCCGCGATCCCGACGACGCGTGAGATGCGGGTCCTGTGCGTGATGATGGGCGTGATGTGCCTCATGTTCGCTCCTCCATGCCACGTACTGGTGGGGGTGGGCGAGGCGCTGGGCCTCTCAGAGGGTGCGGAGTGCGCGCCGGGAGCGTCCCACAGCCGCCGCGAACTGTCAGGGGTCTGTCAGGGGCGCGACAACAATTGGCTGAAATTACCGGTCGGTACGAGCCATCGCCCCGGCCTGATGTCCGCGCTGATCCCCGGCGGGCCGCCGACGTCTACGGGCTCTCCACCGGGGCGAACTCGGTGAGGATCAGCAGGGTGTCGACGAGGTCCTCGGCGGGGGCGCCGGTGGCCAGGCGGCGCAGCTGCTGCCCGAATACCAGGGCGACGGCCACGCCCGCCAGGCGTGCGGGGTCCCGCACGCCGAGGTGGGTCAGGATCCGGGTGGCCAGCAGGTCGTAGGCGGCGAAGCACTCGGCCGCGGCGGCACGCAGCCGTTCGTCGCGGCCGGCCTGGACGTACAGCTCGAAGGGCGCGATGTGACGACTGTCGAAGGCATTGCCGCCCGCGACCTGCGCCACCACCTCCGCGGCCTGCCCGATGTCGAAGTGCCCGTCGGAGCACGCGTCGGCGAGCGCCGTGAAGTGCCGGGTCTCCTCGGCCACGAAGTGCAGCAGGCTCTCGCGCAGCAGCCCGTGCTGGGTGGCGAAGTGGTAGGTGACGGAACCGAGGGAAACTCCGGCCTCCTTGGCGATCCGCCGGTTGGTGACGGCGGCGATACCGTCCTGCCCGATGATCCGCAGTACGGCGTCGATGATGCTCTGGCGGGTGTCGGAAGCATGGGACATGTCGACATTCTGCCCCATCGGCCGGCGCGACCGCCCAAGCGGGGATGGGGAGTTGGGGGACGCCGGACGTGTGGACAAGGGGCGGAGCGGTCCATACTGTTCGTTCGAACGAACAGAAGAGGGACGCAGCAGGGGAGTCATCGTGGACATATCCGGATCGAACGTCCTACTCACGGGAGCCACCGGAGGCATCGGCTCCACCCTGGCGGCGCGTCTGACCGCGGAGGGGGCGCGCCTCACCGTCACCGGGCGGCGGGAGGAAGCCCTCAAGGCCACCGCGGACGCCTGCGGGGCCCGTACCGTGGTCGCCGATCTGGCCGTCCGGTCCGACGTCCTCCGCCTCGCCGAGACCTGCGCCGAGACGGACGTCCTCGTCGCGAACGCGGCCCTGCCCGCCAGCGGCGACCTCCTGGACTACAGCGAGGAGCAGCTCGACCGCGCCCTCGACGTCAACCTGCGCGCGCCCCTCCTGCTGGCCCGGCTGCACGCGGGGCACATGGTGGCGCGTGGGCGCGGCCACATCGTGCTGGTCGGTTCCCTTTCCGGCAAGGCGGCGACGAAGTCGACCTCCCTCTACAACGCGACGAAGTTCGGGCTGCGCGGATTCGCCCTCGCCCTGCGCCAGGAGCTCAGGGGCACGGGGGTGGGGGTGTCCCTGGTCCAGCCGGGCTTCGTCCGCGACGCCGGGATGTTCGCGGCCACCGGTGCCGCCACGCCCAACGGCATCAGGACCGTCACACCCGGCCAGGTCGCCGACGGCGTCGTACGAGCCGTCCGTCGCGACCGGTGCGAGGTCAACGTGGCGCCACTGGAGCTGCGGCTGCTGAGCGCCATCGCCGGGCAGTTCCCCGGATTCGCCGAGCGGGTCCAGGGCCGGGCGGCCGTCGACGGCTCCGTGCGACAGATCGTCGAGGCCCAGCGCTCGCACCGTTAGGGCGCCGGCGGTCCCGCGCCCCCGGGCGGGACCGCCGCTCGCCGCGCCTCCCCCACTCCCGTACCCGTCCTCGTACGGATCCGTCCACGCCAACCCCCGTACACCCCGTACGTCCTCGCGCGGGTACGCCCCCTCACCCCCGTGCGCCCCAGCACGTCCTCGCACCCGCACGCCTTCCACGCCACTTCACGCGAACGGAGAGCACCGCCGTGCCGAGTGAACACCTTCCGAACGTCGTGCCCGGCCCCGGCCCGGGCCCCGACCCGGGCCCGGGCGTCGAGCGCCGGTCCCTGCTCCGGTTAGGGGCCCTGCTGGCCGCGGGCGGAGCCGCCGCGCTGGTTCCCGCGCCGATGGTGCACGCCGCAACGCGGGGCGAGGGGACCGACACCGTGACCACCACCCACCGGGGCCGTGCCCCGCAGGGCAACGACCAGTGGGCGTACGTCGCGTTCGACGTCCCCGCCGGGGTGCAGCGGATCTCCGTCGCCACCTCGCACGACGCCGCCGCCGGCATCCTGGACCTCGGAATCTTCGGCCCCTCCGGCTTCCGCGGCTGGTCGGGCGGCGAGCGGGCCGGGTTCACCCTCTCCGCGGCGGATGCCACCCCCGGCTACGTGCCCGGGCCCGTCGAGCCCGGCAGCTGGTCCGTCATCCTGGGTCCGATGGTCGGCGCCGTCGGCGGCATGGCCTGGCAGGTCGACGTCACCCTGCACCACGGAGACCCGCTGCCCCGGACCCCGTACGACATCCTGCCGGCCTCGGTGGCGGGGCGGGGACCCGGCTGGTACCGGGCGATCTGCACCTGCACAGCGTGCACTCCGACGGGCAGCGCACGGTGGACGAGATCGTCGCGGCCGCGCGCCGGGAGGGGCTGCACTTCATCGCCACGTCCGACCACAACACCAGCTCCACCGGCATGACATGGCACGGCAACGTCCCGACCGACCTGCTGGTCATCAACGCCGAGGAGGTCACCACCCGCCACGGCCACTGGCTGGCCGTCGGTCTGCCGCAGGGCGAATGGGTGGACTGGCGCTACGGCCCCGCGGACCAGGGGGCGTTCGACGGACACGCCAGGCGCGTGCACAGTCTGGGCGGACTCACGATCGCCGCCCATCCGCTCACTCCGGCGGCGGGATCCTTCTGGGAGTTCGGCCTCGACCGCGTGGACGCGCTGGAGGTGTGGAACGGGCCGTGGACCCTGGACGACGCGGCCAACATCGCCGCCTGGCACGTCATGCTCTGCCTCGGCAAGCGGGTCGCCGCCGTCGGCAACAGCGACGCCCACAGCCCCGCGGACGCCGTCGGCCGACCCCACAACGTGGTACGCGCCACCAGCCTGTCGACGCCCGCCGTACTGGACGCACTGCGCCTGGGCCGGTCGTACGCCGTCGAATCCGCCGCCGTGGCCGTGGACTTCACCGCCCACGCCGGCGGGGCCGTCGCGGGACCCGGCGAGGAACTGCCCCTGTCCCTCTTCGACACGGTCGACGTGACCCTGGACGTGACGGGCGCCCCGGACAGCATCGCCACGCTGTACACCGAGTGGGGCATCATGGCCGCCGCCTGTATCGACGGCAGCGGCAGGGGGCAGCTGCGCTGGCGCGGCTGGGGCAAGGCCTCGCTGTTCGCCCGGGCCGAGGTGCGCCGGCCCGAGCCCGCCTCCACCACGCTGGACCAACTGGTGGCCGTCACCAACCCGGTGTGGTTCTACTCGGCCCAACTGCCCCCGTACGACGTGGAGCGCCGCGCGCTCTTCCACACCGAGCGCCGCCCCGACGGGTCGTGGAGCAGCATGCGTCCGCTACCGGGTGCCGCCGCCGGAACGGCCTCGTTCGCAGGGGTCCAGAGCGCCGTGGCCGGCATGGCGGACGGCTCCGTCGTGGTGCTGGGCATCGCGCCCGACAACGGCCTGTGGCTGACCGTCGTACGGGGTTCGACCACGCTCCGGCCCTGGCAGCGCGTAGCGGGACCGGACGGCTCGGCCGGGTTCACCGTCCGCGAGGCGGACATCGCCGCCTTCCCCGACGGCACCTGCCACATCGTGGTGACGGCCATGGACGGCGCCACCTTCCACCAGCAGCGCCGCGCCGACGGCGGGCTGCCCGGGTTCCGGGCCCTGCCCGGCTTCACCGCGAACGGCCGCTGGGGGGCGACCAAGGTGTCGATCACCGGCATGCCCGACGGGTCGGCCCAACTGCTCAGTTACGGCACGGACGGCGCCATGTACCACTGCGCCCGCGGACGTGACGGTACGTGGACGCCCTGGGGACGCCTGGCCGGCTACAAGCACGGCGCGGAGTGCTGACACTGGAGGGCCGGCGCCGATCCGTGGTGCCGCCCCGGCCCGCGCGCCGCCAGGTCTGACGCGGCCACCGCGCAGGAGCGCCCGCTCCCCCGCCGCCCCGGCCTTGCCGGCACCCCTGCGACCCGGGGGACCTTGCCGGTCACAGCACTAGCGCGGGAAGCGGGCGGCGGCCGCGACGAAGCCTGCCGCGTTACGGGGTACCGAGGCGACGACGGCGACCCAGGAGCCGTCCGTGAACTCGATGTCCATGCGCCCCTTCTGGAGCACGCCCGTCGGGTTGGCGCGCAAGGCGGAGACGGCCGACCGGGGCGCTTCCCAGTACTGCTTCATGACCGGTGTCATCTGCCAGAGCTGTGAGACGTCGCTCAGGCCGAACCAGCGCCTGTCCGTGACGGCCAGTACGCCCGTGACCGAGCCGCGCGCGTTGGCCCGGCCGATGACGAAGTGCCCGGCCGCGCTCTGCCAGCCGCCCTCCATGCTCTTGCCGTGCATCAACCGGGTGCCGAGGGCGTCCACCGCGTCCGGCATGCGGTCGATCGCGGCCGCCGCGGCGGCCGGCCTCGACCGGCGGGGGTCGAGCGCGCGGGCCTTGGCCAACTGCTTCAGCGGTCCGGGCAGCCTCTCTTCGATCCGCCGCTGGAGCCCGGACGGCTCCGGCGGGGCGAGCAGCGACTCGGGCGGAGTCGGCACGCCCGGACCGAGTTCGAAGGAGCACCAGGTGACGAGCCGCTCCCCCGGTTGCACGAACTCCTGGACTCGTTCACGCCCCTCCTCCTCGGTCAACGGGCCTGCTCCTGTTCGTCGTCGGGGCCGGGATGTCCGGCCGTTCGCATTCTCCCTCACGCGCCGCCTTTCATGATCACCGGGGCGGGGCCGGGCGGCGGCGCTGAGGGAGGGGTTCCGGTCCCGTGCGTTCGGCCGTCCGCCGCCCCGGACCGCGAAAACCCCGCCTGGGAATCGGTACGGTCAACCACTTCCTCCGTACCCGGAGTACGTGGGCCCTGAAAGTGCGTGCACCGTTGGCGTGCTCTAGCGTCGGAAGGGCGAGGATGGCCGATGCTGCGAGCCGGTCGCCCCCTCGGACCGGTCTGCTCCGCGCCTCCCCCGCCCGCGGTCCGGCACACGCGCGGATCGCGTGACCGACCGAGAGAGCAGGTGCATCCGCATGCGTTCGTCGGCTCGTATCCCCAGCATCCTCGCCGGCCTGGCCCTCGCCGTCGGCGGCGTCCTCTTCTCCGCCCCGGCCTCCACCGCCGCCCACGCGGACTCCCAGGCCTGCGAGCAGTACGTCGCGCAGCACAACGCGCAGGTCACGGGCACCGTCCGGCAGGCGTGTTACGAGGGCCAGATCGGCAACCAGACCAGCTGCACCGCCAGCCTCGACGAGGCCGGCATCTCGAAGGACATCGCCACCCAGGCCTGTCGGGTGGCTCCGAAGTAGCCCGGGGGACGGAGAACGGCGAACGGGCCTGCCGCACGTATGCCGGCGGGCCCGTCCTTCTGGTGGCCGGGGCGGGATGTGAACCCGCGACGTCTGGGTTATGAGCCCTGCGCGCTGCCGACCTGCGGTGGGATCGTCACGGGGTGAGGGGGGCGGGTGCGGGTGTGCCGTAGAAGGTGATCGGGGACCAGCCGTGGTCCTGGGCGATCTTGTTGAGGGCGTTGGCGAGCTCCAGGGGCGGTATGTCGTACGAGGCCGGGGCGTCGATCGTGGAGACGCTGAAGGTGATCACTACTTCTCCGCCCACGCCGGGGACCATGCTCGAACCCTTGAACTGGGTTCCCCGGGGGAAGGTGGGCGCGGTCTGGGTCTGCTGTGTCGCCGCGGCCGCCGCGGTGCCGGCCGTCTCGCCCTGCGCCTGCGCCGCCTCGGCCGAGCCGCCGGCGGCGAGAACGGCTCCCGCCGCAGCCGTACCCGAGTACCCCAGCAGTGAACGCCGTGAAATCCCTGACATGGTTCCCCTCCGTGGTGATGGTGGTCGTGTCGAAGTCGGCGAACCGATCCTCACGTCGGCCGCCCGCCTCGGCGACGTGCCGCTGCGCCCGGGGAAACGTACCCGCCGGTCCACGGATCAGGAGGTTTTCGTCTGCACATCGCGGAGCAGACGGTGGTTTCAGCTGCCACAGCGACGGGGCGCGGCCGATCGGTCACGTACGGACCGCCCTGCCGGTGGCCGGCCTCATCAGGCGGGCAGCTTCATCAGGAGCAGGGGGGCGGTGGTGGGCTGTGACGATCCTCCTGCGGGTTCGAGGGTGAGGCCGACCGCCGTGGCTCCGGCGGTGTCGCCGTCGATGAGGACGGTGCCGTCGTGGTCGACGAACCCGGCCGGGCGCATGGTGCCCTCGTGGTCGAGCCAGAGCTGGTAGGTCCTGCCGGGGGCGGGCGCGGGCAGGCCGGTGGCGGTGAACACGGCCTTGTTCTGCCGCTTGGAAGCGACGACGGTGGTGGAGGCTCCGTTGCTGGTCTGCCGGTGGGCCGTGCGGGCGTCGGGAGCGGCCAGGACCGTACTCACGTCGTCGAGGCGCTGCTCGGCCTGCCGGGCCCGCTGCTCGTAGCGTTCGCCTTCCTGGCTTTGCCAGGCGGCCAGTCCGGCGAACGAAGCCGCGGCGGCCAGACTCGCGGCCAGGGCGAGGAGGCCGGCCTTGCGCCGCAACACGCCCGTGAAGGCGGCCGGTGACGCGGATGCGCCGACGCGGGGCGGGAGTTGGCGTACGCCGTCGAGAGCCGCCATGGTCCGGTCCTTCATGGCGGCGGGCGGGGCCTGGGCCGCGGGGGCAGCCATGCGCGCGGCGGTGGCCTCGAATTCCGCCGCCTCCTGGCGGCATGCCTCGCACTGTTCGAGGTGGCCGGTGAAGGCTTCGCGCTCGCTGGCGTCGAGGGCGTTCAGCGCGTAGGCGGCGACGAGGGCGTGGACGTCGGACCGGTGCTGACTCATGTGGTCACCCCCATGCAGTCGCGAAGCCGGATCAGCCCGTCGCGCATGCGTGTCTTGATGGTGGGAATCGGTGTGCGGAGGGCCTCCGCCACTTCACGGTAGGTCAGGCCCTGGTAGTAGGCCAGGGTCACCGCCTGGTGCTGCAGTTCAGTCAGGCCGCGCAGGCAGCGGCGGACCTGCTCGCTCTCCAGGCGGGTCTCGACCTGCTCGGCGACCTCGTCGAACGCGGTCCGGTGCTCGCGGGCGGCCTGGGCGCGGTCACGGTCGGCGGACGCCTGGGCGGATCGGACCCGGTCCACGGCCCGCCGGTGGGCGATGGTCGCCGCCCACGTGTTGACGCTGCCGGAGTCGGCACGGTAGCGGCCGGCCTGCCGCCACAGGTCGATCATGACCTCCTGGGCGACCTCCTCGGACTGGGCCCGATCGCGTACGACTTTGATCACGATCCCGAAGACCAGTGGCGCGAGCGCGTCGTACAAGGTGGAGAAGGCCTCCTTGTCGCCGTGCGCGACCCTCTGCATGACCTGGGCCAGGTCGGGGCGGCCTGCACGGCCGTAACCGGACGGAACGGGCTGGTTCACCGGTCGGTCTCCGGCCATGGCGACCAGGCGCAGGGGCGGCCGGGGGTGATCGGCCGGGGGCGGGTTTTCCATCGCATGGCTGTCCTTGTCCGGAGATCCGCGGCTGGACCGCAGCGGAGGGCGGCCCGGCCACGCATCGAGCGGGTGGGTGTGCCTCTTCTTCGTAGCGGACGTGCAGGCGGATGGGAGGGTTTTCGCGGACATGGGTGGACGCAGGGACCCTTTCGCTGCCGGGAAGTCGGGATGGCTCCGGCCCGGTGACGGTCCGGGCCGCTGCGCCTGCCGACAGGCTTGGCAGACACGACCCCGCGACCACGCGACCACGCGCCCGCGCCCACGCCCGCGGCCGTGACTGCCGCTGCGGCCGTGACTGCCGCTGCGGCTGCGGCGCGTGGTCGCGGCCGCGAACCTCGACCGGAGCGGCGCACAAGACGGACAGCGGCAGAACGCAGCGCGCAGGCACTTGAGTTCGGGCGACGGGTCACTCGTTGGAGTGGGTGGCCAATCCGCCGGGCGGCCGCTGCCGAATCGGGGGTGTGAGCAGCTTCCGCAGCACCGTCACCCGGACCGCCCCAGGCGCACTGTCCGGCCTTCTCGCCGCATTCACCGCGCTGGGCGTGGCCGAGCTGGTCGCGGCCCTGGGGCGGCCCGCGGCGGGACCGGTGACGGCGGTCGGAGGCGGGGTGATCGACCGGACCCCGGCCGCTGTGAAGGACGTCGCGATCCGGACCTTCGGCGAGAACGACAAACTCGTCCTCCAGCTCGGCATCCTCGCCCTCCTCGCCCTGTTCGCCGTTCTCATCGGCGTCCTGGCGCTGAGGTACCGGCGTCTCGGGGCAGCCGGGGTCCTCGGCTTCGGGGCGCTGGGTGCGGCTGCGGCTCTGAGCAGGCCCGATTCCGCGGGTGCCGGTGACGCGCTCCCCTCGCTTACGGGAGCCCTGGCCGGGGCCGTCGTGTTGGGCCTCCTGACGGGAAAGGCCCGCTCGCCCCGCATGCCCTCGGGTCGTGGGGCCACCGGGGGCCGCTGGAGCCGGCGGGGATTCCTGGTGGCAGCGACCGCCACCGCCGGGGCCGCCGCCGGGGCCGGCACGCTGGGCCGGGCCCTGGCCGGTCGACGGGGCCAGGGGGCCGCCGTCTCCCGCAGCAGTCTCGTTCTGCCGGCCGCGGCCTCGCCCGCTCCCCCCGTACCCGCCGGCTCCCAGGTGAAGGTGCCGGGAGTCAGCTCCTTCGCTACGTCCAACCGTGACTTCTACCGCGTCGACACCGCGCTCGCCGTACCGAAGGTGGACGCGGGCACGTGGCGGCTGCGGATCCACGGCAAGGGCGTCGACCAGCCTGGCACCTACACCTTCGAGGACCTCCTGGCGCGCCCGCTGATCGAGCGGGACATCACGCTGACCTGCGTCTCGAACGAGGTCGGCGGCCCTTACGTCGGCAACGCCCGCTGGCTCGGTGTCCCCCTGGCGGCCCTCCTCGCGGAATGCGGCGTCAAGCCGCCCTCCAAGGGCGGTGGGGCCGATCAGCTGGTGGCCCGCTCCGTGGACGGCATGACGCTCGGCTCGCCGGTCGAGGACCTGATGGACGGCCGCGACGCGATGCTCGCCGTCGGCATGAACGGCCGGCCCCTCCCGTTCGACCACGGCTTCCCCGTCCGCATGGTCGTCCCCGGTCTCTACGGCTACGTCTCGGCCTGCAAGTGGATCGCCGACATCGAACTCACCACCTTCGACGCGTACGACTCGTACTGGGTCGCACGCAATTGGGCTCGCCGGGCCCCGGTCAAGACCCAGTCCCGCATCGACACCCCCAAGCCGTTCGCCCGCCCCTCCCCCGGCACGGTCATGGTCGCCGGGGTGGCCTGGGCTCAGCACCGCGGCATCAGCCGCGTCGAGGTGCGCATCGACGAAGGCCCTTGGCAGGACGCCGACTTGGCAGTCCAGGACACGGCCGACACCTGGCGCCAGTGGTCCTTCCCGTGGAAGGCCGCCTCCGGCGGTCACACGATCACCGTCCGCGCCACCGACGGCCCGGGCCAGGTGCAGACGGAGCAGCGCACGCGGACCATCCCCGACGGAGCGAGCGGCTGGCACAGCGTCTTCGTCACCGTCCTCTGAACCGGCCGACGGCCGCTGCCCGCGAGCCGGCCCGGCCCACCCGCCCCACACCTTCTCGGACCCGAGAAGAACCGAAGAACCACCCCTCAAGGAGAACCTGATCATGAACAGCATGCGCATCCGCCGCACCGCGATCGCCGTGTCCGCAGCCGCCCTGCTGCCCTTCTCCCTGGCCGCCTGCTCCGACTCCGGCAGCGACACCGGGGCGGCGCCCACCGCTGCCGCCGACAACTCGGCCCGGTCCGGTGGGACCCCCGCGGACGGCGCGATGACGGACGACCGACCCTTCGGCCCGGCCTGTGCCGGTGTCCCGAAGGAGGGCGCGGGCTCCTTCGACGGCATGGCCAAGGACCCCGTCGCCACCGCCGCTTCCAACAACCCCGCCCTGTCCACGCTCGTCGCCGCCGTCAAGCGGGCCGGCCTGGTCGACACCCTCAACAACGCCAAGGACATCACCGTCTTCGCCCCCACCAACGACGCGTTCGCGAAGATCCCCAAGGCCGACCTCGACAAGGTCCTCGCCGACAAGGAGGCGCTGACGAAGATCCTCACGTACCACGTCGTCGGACAGAAGCTCACTCCGGGGCAGCTGGAGGGCGGGTCCTTCGAGACCCTCCAGAAGGGCATGGTCTCCACCACCGGCTCCGGGGCGTCCTACAAGGTCAACGACACGGCCAGTGTGGTCTGCGGCAACGTCAAGACCGCCAACGCGAACGTGTACATCGTCGACTCCGTCCTGATGCCCAAGTAACCGTCGGCGACGTCCCGGCCCACACCGACCGGGTCCGTGGGGTGTCCCGTCCGGCAGCCCGGCGATGCCTCGTGCTCGTCGGGCTGCCGGGCGGCTGCTGAGCTACGGCACGGCACGCACACCCGGCAGCACCTTCGGTTCCACACCAAACAGTGACATGCATCACAGCGGGCCGGATGGTCACGGAAGCATCACATCCGTTGAGGCCTCACTGATATGTCGAGATTTGTCCAACTGGAGCCGACATTCCCCCTGTCCACCGTAATGGGCATCTCCGGGAACGGGGCGACCCGGTGCAACTTGCCACGTCACAGGCATTTCTGATGGCCGTCATCTGCTTCAGGGCGGCCGCCGAGCGCACGGCCAGCACGACTGTCCGCCCATTTCAAGTCCGGCGTACGGCGCCGCCGCCCGGGTCGGCGGCGAGACTTGCCAGCCCGTTCCAGGGCTTCTAAGAATGGCGGCCCGCCCGGCGTTCAGACAGCTCAGGCGCAGGACGCTTCGCAGAAACCAAGTGAGGCCACGTATGCAGAAGCACCGCAAGAGGAAGCACCACAAGAAGATATCGATCGCCGCCGCCACTCTGGGCATCGTGGGCATACCCACGGCCGCGATCGCCTGCCTGGGCACCCAGGAGACGGCTACGGTGAGTGCCTCCGAGAGGCCGGGCGCGCGCACCTCACCCAGCGCCCCCTCTCCCGTCGCGACGATTCAGAACCAGGCGGCCCCCGTGGCCACCCCGATCGGGACGCCCGAGCCGACGGGTCAGCCGACAGGCCGGCCGACGGAGGATCCGCAGACGGCGAAGCCCTCCACCGAGGCGCCGAAACCGCCCAGCCAGACGCAGCCCGCGAAGCCGGCCCCGGTCCGGCCCGCGCCCCCGGTCGCCTCGAAGCCGCCGACCGCCCCGACCGCTGGACCCTCCGGCCCGATCGCCGAGGTGGTGGCCCTCGTGAACAAGGAGCGCGCCAAGGCCGGATGTTCGGCGCTCACCGTCAATGAGAAGCTGACGGCCGCCGCGCTGAACCACAGCAAGGACATGGCCGCGCACTCCAACATGTCGCACACCGGATCCGACGGTTCGAACCCGGGCGAGCGCATCACCCGCGCCGGCTACACCTGGATGACCTACGGCGAAAACGTCGCCTACGGCTACAGCACGCCCGAGCAGGTCATGACCGGCTGGATGAACAGCCCCGGGCACAAGGAGAACATCCTCAACTGCGCGTTCAAGGAGATCGGCGTCGGCCTCGCACAGCCGAACTCCTACTGGACCCAGGACTTCGGCGCGACCCGCTGACATCGCCGGCCGCCCGGGTCCCCGGATGCGCCGACATCGGCACGGTGATCCTCCGTGTCCGCCGCGGGCACCTCGCCGGGCACGAGCCGGAGTTCCGTCCGACCTCTCCGCGGGCCGGGCGCAGGACCGGGCGGGCGCTGCTGAGCCACCGGGCCCGCGACGTGCTCCGGCCGGTTCACCGCCCGTCCTCGGCCGCAGTCGAGCACGGGCCACCCCACCCCTGGCCATCGCACCGCCGCGAGGCCGGTGCCCCGGAGGGGGCGGGAGGACATCGCCCGGACGATCGCCGAACCGTACGACCGGGAGCACGGGCGCTGACCGTGGTGGCCTCCACGGCGGCGCGGCCCCGGGCCTCGGCCTGCGACCGGGAACGGTCCACGCTGGTCTCGACGCCGCCGAGGGCCTGATGGCGGGCCGGCGGCCTGCGGTGGCCTTACGGCGGCCCGGCCCGACGACGGCGGCACGCGACCCTGGCCGTCGCACGAGACCGAGGAGCGCGGCCACTCCGTCGGCGTGGTCCGTGGCGACGCCGGGTTGCCGGCCGCACCGACCGAGGCACCGCCGCAGCTGAGGACGCAGCGACACCGAGGGTGACACCGTTTCACGGGATCCGGGGCACCGGCCCCCTGGGACTCGGTCCCCCGGCCGCACGCGGCGGCCGAACCCGCCACACCGGGCCCCAGCGCCCTACCGCGCACCTGCGCAGCGGCCCGACGGCCTCTCGGAGCGCGCCACGCCACCCGGGCAGGTCAACGCCCGGCCCCACGTACGGGGCGCCGCTCGCGTCCATCGCGGGAGGGAGGGGCGACACCGACATCACACAGCGGACGCCGGAGAGGCTGTGTGCCTCTCCGGCGTCCGCCGTGCGGTGCGGCTCGCCGGGACGGGCTCCCGGGGGCTGCGGGGCTCTCAGGGCCCTCACTTACCGAGCTTCGCCTTCAGGTCCTGCTTGATCTGGTTCTTGACGACCTGCTTGTTGACCTTGTTCACGGTGCCGCCCGTGCCGGTGCCGTCACCGCCGACGGCCGTGGCGTCACCCAGGTTGGTGGCGTCGGCACTGGCGTTGCCGCCGGTGGCGTTGCCCGTGGTCACTTCGCACTTGCCCTTGCACTCGCCGACACCGGAGTTCGCGGCGCCACCGGTGGCCTCACCACCGACCGTGGTGTTCTCGGCGTTGGCGTCACCGCCGGTACCGATGCCGTCGGCGCTGTCGTCGCTGTGGGCCAGGGTGACGGCCTGCTGCGGGGCGGCGGCCGGGGCGGCCATCGCGGTCGCCGGAAGGGCGATACCGCCACCCACCAGCGCCAGGGAAGCTCCGGCCAGAACGACACGACGGGTCGAGAAACGCTCGAACATGGGAATTCTCCATTCGGTGCAAATAAAAGGGGACTGTGTACCGCCCGGGGAAACGGGCCGGGAAAATATGTCGACCTCATTTCCTCCGGGGGATTCCCCGGTGAGGGCGTACTTCAAATAAACCCTGCCGAAGGAGGTGCGTCACGCCACTCGAACACGTGACTTGACGCCCATAACCGATCTTGGTAAAAGGCCGCTCCGGTGCCGGCAGGATCGGCGCGCAGCCAACCCGTCGCGCCCCGGTCTCCCGAAATGCCGGCTCCAGGCGCTTCCCACATCATGAGGGCGTGTATGACACACGCAGCAGATCGATCGCCCTGTCGATCGTGGTTCCCATCTTCAACGAGGAGGAGTCCCTACCCGTCCTGGGGGCCCGGCTCCGGCCGGTCCTGGACGGGTGCGGCGAACCGTACGAGGTCCTCGCCGTCGATGACGGCTCGACGGACAAGACTCCCGATCTGCTGGAAGACATGCGCACCGCCTGGCCCCAGCTGCGCATCGTGACCCTCCGGCGAAACAGCGGGCACCAAGCCGCCCTCACCGCCGGATTGCACCGTGCGCGCGGCGCCTATGCGGTCAGCATCGACGCAGACCTCCAGGATCCGCCGGAAGTCATCCCCGACATGCTCGCGCTGGCCCGGGCAGACGGTCTGGACATCGTCTACGGCGTCCGTACCGACCGCTCCACCGACACCGGATTCAAACGCCGCACTGCCGCCGCCTACTACTGGCTCATGCGCCGCCTGGCCGGCTCCTTCGTCCCCGCCCAGGCGGGCGACTTCCGTCTGCTGTCGCGCCCTGTCGTGGAAACCCTCAAAACCCTCCCCGACCAGAGGCAGATCTACCGCCTGCTCATCCCTTCGCTCGGTTTCCCCGCCGGCCAGATCACCTACCAGCGCGCGGAACGAGCGGCCGGTACCACCAAATACCCCTTGCACAAAATGGTTCTGCTGGCACTGGACAGCATCACCAGCTTCTCAGCAGCCCCACTGCGACTGGCAACGGCGATCGGCGCCGTCAGCATCCTCGTCTGCCTCGCGTTCCTCGTCTGGACCCTCACGGTCTACGCCACGGGAAGCACCCCGCCCGGTTGGACCTCTTTGATCATCACGTTCCTGTTCTTCGGCGCCGTGCAGCTCTTCTGCCTGGGAATGCTCGGCGAGTACGTGGCCCGCATCTACACTGCCGTCCAAGCCCGGCCCACCTATTTCGTCGCTCGCGACACGGACGAGGAACTGCAGTAGAGGGTGGTGGCGGGAAGGCTCTTACACGAGCACCCCCGCGAAGAACATCGCCCCCAAAAACGCGTACTGGATCGCGCACGCCACCAGCATGGGCACCTGGACCCACGGGGACATGCGTCTGACCAGAACGAGCCCGACAAACATTTGCGCATGATTGCGATACCACGACATTTCCGCGCCGGCGAAGAACGGCAGCCAGAAGATTTCCACGGTCACAATCAAGGCCGCCCACTCCTCGATTTCCAGCCGCCGGTTACGAATGAGTTGAACTGCGGCTGCCGCGAGCACGAGCAGCACAAATGCAATGTTCAGCCAGAGCTGATTCCTGTGTGCGGCGAGGCTGTGTTCCACCAGCCACGGCAGGTGCCCTTCGGGTCTGTACCAGTCGCTGAAAGGAAAATCGTAGGCCTTCGTCATCTCACCGAAGGGCTGACGTAGACCGCCTTGCCCGTAGCTGGCTCGCTGGATGATCTCGTACGCGTCCCAGTGGCCCGTCGCCTGCCACATCAGCCACTTCGCCCAGAGCACACCGCAGCCGGCGAGAGCCGCCGCCGACCCGGCCTTCGCGAACCGTATGGGCCGCGTATCCCCCGGCCACGCGAACAATGCGCTCAAGAGCAGCATGCCGACGGCCACAGCACCAACGGGATGACAGGAGGTTGCCACAAAACCACCAGCCGCGGCAATTCCCCAGGATCCGCGCTTCACTCCGACGATACAGAGGAGCAGTGCCAGCGTTCCGGTGGCGATCGGGAACACGGCATGAAAGTAGATGCCGCCCGGGAACACCGTACCGATGGCGAGGGTGAGACCTGTGGCCCATGTGAGCCGAGCGCCGAGCAACCACCACAGCACGGCGAACATGCCGAAGAGGGATACTTCGGTGACGACAACGGCGGACAGCTCGTACGACAGCCCGGTGGCAGAAACCGCCCGGACCGACATGGGATAGCCGGGAAACCAGGCAACATTTCCACACATGACGTCAGGGAAATTCGCATAGCGCTCCCGGCACCAAAACATTTCGTAGCCGGTCTTGGCGATGGACAGGTAGTGTCCAGAATCCCAGCGATGGCGGCCCCCTGTTGACCAATAGGCCACCCTGGATCCATCTCCGGCAACGGATTCCTTCGCGACCAGCCAGGTGATGAGGTTCGCGAGCAGCCATGCGACGACCGGCGGCAGCAGGCTGTGGCGCCAATCGCCGCGCCCCGACCGAGTGGGTTCGGTGGGTTCCACCGGCGCAGAGTCAGGCATCGGCCACCGTGCCGGTCACCGGCCCGGCACCAGCGCTCGTGGGCCCGGCCCGGCTGTCGGTACGGGGGCGCAAGGACATGGGGAACTCGCTCATCTCCAGCTCCGCGCTCGTCTCGTCGGTGAGCTCGGCGGACCGCGGCGCGTGCGGCACCGCCCGGGCCGCGGCCGGGACGACGAACTCGTCGCGGGCACCGGCCCCGGCCCCGGCCCCGGCCCCGGCCTCGCGCCGTGGACCGCTGTCCGCCGCGTGGCCGGGGCGGGCGGACGGGCGACCCGACAGCCGGCGACCCGGGCCGCGGTCGGCGGCAGCGTCCCGATGGCTGCGGGCCCGTCGACGACCATCGGTATGGTGCCCGGCTTCACTGTCGGTTCGGCGAACGCCTCGCGGAGCTGCACCCGGATGTGCTCGTCCGGCCGAGCCGGGGTCCGGCTCGGCCGGGCTGGTCGGAGCCGTGCGGTGCGGTGCGGCCGGGTGCGCCATGACCGAGCTCAGAGGCACCCGGACACGCGGCTCGACGGACATGCACTCGGCTGCGGCCTGAGGGCACGGCGCCGAGGAGGCCGCGCTCTCTCAGCACCTGCTCACCCGCCTCGTGGCGGGAACGGCGGACCCGCGCGCCCTCCGGGCATGGGGGCGCGAGCACGGCCCGGAAGGTCCCCCGAAGCAGCACGTGCGGGAGGCGCGCTGCCGCTCACCTGGGCGGAGGCCTGAGCCGGCCCACCGGCGAGGTGTACGGCGGTTGCGGCGAGCTCCGGCCACTCGTCCGCACCGGCCGCGCCCGGCCCCGGGGTGACGGTGAGGGCCCCGCCTGCCGTGCGTCCGCAGCCCTGCCCTGCCCTTACGGTGGCAGGATGGAACAGCGGATCAGTTTGGTCACCCTGGGCGTCGCGGACCTCACCCGCGCCAAGGGCTTCTACGCAGCGCTGGGATGGCGCGGTACCGAGGTCCAAGAGACGGTCTTCCACCAGGCGGGCGGTCTGGCCCTGGTGTTGTGGGACCGCCGGAAACTGGCTGCGGACTGCGGTCTTCCCGATGCCCCGGCGGCCGGCTTCGGCGGCGTCGCCCTGGCTCACAACGTACGGACGGACGCAGAGGTCGACGCCCTCCTCGACACTGCCGCGCGGGCCGGCGGCACCGTCACCCGGCCCGCCGCCGTCAACGCGATCGGCTTCTACTCGGGTGTCTTCACCGACCCCGACGGCCACGCCTGGGAGATCGCCCACAACCCCGGCTTCACCCTGGCCGAGGACGGCTCCCTGATCCTGCCCGACTTCGGCCAGTAGCGGACGTCGCCGTGCGCGGGACCGGCGGCGGGATCGGGTGCGGGATCGGCCTCCGGCCCCACGGAGGACGCCTGAGGTCAGTGCACCGGGCGACCCTCGGCGCTGCCACCGGGACGTCCTCTCCGGCCGTGGCCGTCCTCCCCCGGAGCGTCAGGTGTCGCCGCTGTGCGCCCTCACCGCCTCAGCCCCCGGTCAGCCCTCGGTCATCCGCCGGATGGCCGTCAGGACCCGGCCGGCTCCGTCGTCGGCCGCCATCCGCCGCGAGATCGACTCGGCGGCCCGGGCGTACGACTGCTGCCGGGTGACACGGACCAGCGCGTCGGCGAGCCCTTCGACGGTCAGGGAACGGAACGGGATCGGACCGGCCGCGGCTCCGACCGCTGCGAGCCGCGCGGCCCAGAAGGGCTGGTCCGCGGCCACCGGCACGGTGACGGCCGGCACCCCGGCGCGCAGCGCGGCCGCCGCGGTACCGGCACCCGCGTGGTGGACCACCGCGGCCAGCCGTGGGAAGAGCAGCGTGTGCGGGACGTCTCCGACGGTGAGGACGTCATCGCCCTCGGCCGCGAGCCCGAGGCCGCCGGACTGGAGGATGCCGCGCAGGCCGGCGCTCCGCAGGGCCTCCACGGCGATGCCGCTGACGCGGTCCGCGTCCCCGGCCGCCATGCTCCCGAAACTGACGAGGACGGGGCGGGGACCGGCCCGGAGGAAGTCCTCCACCTGAACCGGGAGGCGCTCGGCGGCGCCGAGGTGGGGCCACCACGTGCCCACGACGTCCAATCCGGGACGCCAGTCGGAGGGGCGGGGGACCAGCGCCGTGCTGAAGCCGTACAGGATGGGCCAGTTAGCCCGCTCCTGGCGTCTGCGCATCCCGGAGGCGGAGAGCGTCGGCAGCCGGAGCCGGCGGCGCAGTCCCGCGACCGCTTCCGCGTACACCCGGTCGGTCATGGCCAGGGCGAAGCGCCCTGCCGCGCGGTTCGCGAAACGGCCGAGCGAGCGGCCCGTGGTCACCGTGGGCGGGAAGTCGCCGGTGGGCTCGGTGGGCTGGAGGTACACGCCCAGGCTCGGTATGCCCGAGGCCTCGGCCAGGTGCCAGCCGAGCGGGGCGGTGGTGGCCGACAACAGCAGCAGGTCCGGGCGGTCGTCCATCGCTTCGGCGAATCCCTGGCCCATCTCGGTGACGAACGCGGCGGCGGCGCGCATCAGCTCCCGCCTGCCGCCGACCTCGCGGTGGGCCCGGGTGTCTGCGGGGAGCCGTCGGAATTCCAGCCCGGCGGCGCGGACGAGCGGCGCGAACGCCTCCGTGGTGGCCAGGACGACCTCGTGGCCGGCGCCGCGCAGCTCGGCGCCCAGGCCGGTGTAGGGGGCGACGTCCCCGCGCGACCCGGCGGCAGCCAGCAGAATTCTCATCGCTCGTCCCCCGAGCCGGTGCGCGGGATGTCGGGGCGGGCCGCGTTGGCGTGGATCGCCGCGCACAGGTAGGCGGCAAGGCCGGGGCGTTGCTGGGAGGGCGGTACGACGAGGGCGAAGGCCCGGCGATCGGCGACGAAGTCGTCCGCGATGCGCCGGTGCATGGCGGGCGGGCAGTCCGTGAACCAGCGTGTGAGGTGCCGTCGGTGCTCCTCGGCGAGGTCCATCACCCGTTCGCCGTCGGCCGGCTCTCCGTCGTCGAAGGCCGCCAGCACCTCCGCCCGCCAGACCGCCGCCTCGCGCATGAGCTGCCGCCAGTCCTCCTTGCTGTAGGCGTCCGCGCGCGCCATGGCCTCCTGATGCGCTGCCGAGTGCCGCCACCTGACCTGTGCTTCGGTCGCGTAGCTGAGGTCGAAGGAGACCTCGCCGAAGACGTCGAAGCGCTCCTCGGGAGTGAGCGCCACCCCCGTCTGCTGCACCTCGATGGCCCGCTCCGCGACTTCGGACAGCCGCTGCAGTCTGGCGATCTCCTGGCTCAACTGCTGTTGTCGTGCTCGCAGGTGCTCGGCAGCGTTCGCGTGGGGGTCCTGGAGGATGGCGGCGATCTCGTTGAGGGGAAAGCCCAGTTCCCGGTAGAAGAGGACCTGTTGCAGCCGGGTCAGGTCCGCCTCGTCATAGAAGCGGTAGCCCGCGTCGCTACGGCCGCTGGGTGAGAGCAGCCCCACCTTGTCGTAGTGGTGCAGCGTGCGCACGGTCACCCCGGCGTACGCGGCTACTTGCCCTACGGAATACCCCATGTCCCTGTTCCTGCCTCTCGTCCGGCACGCCGCATCCTGTGGCCTGACGTAAGGGGAGGGTCAACCCACGTGGTCAGCGGCGGAAGGGGCCGTGCCGGCCAGGAGAATGGGCCCCATGGTTTCGGCGCGGGAGTGGACGTACGACGGCACGGAGCTGGCCTGGCTCCAGGAGCGGCTCGGCCGGTCCGCCACCGGGCCCGGGCACGTGGTGTCCGAGCTGGTGCCGAGCGGGTTCGAGGCGTACCTGCGCGTCTTTCACAGGTTCGAGGCGACGGACGGGTCGGGCCGGACCCGCAGATGGCAGACGTGGGCGGACGAAGCCGGCGTCGCCTTCCACTCCGAGCTGTCCCACTTCTCGTTGCCTGACGAACGCGACGAGGCCGGCAAGCCGATGTGGCAGACCGAGGCAGGGGTCCTGGACAGCCGCAGCCGGGCCACGCTGGCACGCTGCCTCGCCGGCGTGACGGGCGACCAGGGCGTCTACTTCGCGTACGACCTGGCGGCGCTCTGCCGGGGCGGGGAGGAACCGCTCGTCCGCCGGTCCTGTCTGGCCGACCTGGAATCCGTACGGGAGGAGGTCTCGGACGAGGTGGGGTCGGACGGCCCGGAATTCTGGTGGCCGCAGGACCGTGCCTGGGTGGTCACCACCGACTACGACCTGCTGTCCACCTACGTCGGCTGCTCGAACGAGACCGCTGAGCGCATCTTGGGCGACGCCGGGCTCGAAGCCCTGCCGGTCACCCCGGGGACGCGCGTCGACTGGTACGCCGACCGCCCAGGGCCCCGGGGATGACAGCTCGCCGGACACCTGCTCTGCGCCGCCGTCGGGTACGGGGCCCTCGCCGCCTTCGGCAGTGCGCCCTGGGTGGCGGCCCTCGCGGCCGGCGTCGCCCCGGCGGTGATGACCATGGCCCGCACCCCGCATTCCCCGGCCTGCGCGACCGCCGTCGTCGTCGTCCTGCGGACACCGGACCCCAAGACCTTCGTGCCGCTCCTGGCGGGCTCGGCCGTCCTCCTCGTCCTCGCGGGCTGCGCCCTCTCCCGCACCCGCCCGGCCACGAGGCGCTACCCCGTGTACTGGTGGTGACGCAGCCCGGTCCCGGTCCGGGCAACCCCGCCGTGGAGGACGGCGTCGAACGCCCACGGCTCCCGATGGCGCGGAGGTGCCGCAGCCGGCGTCGTGCGCCCGCCGGAAGGCACGGGAGAGGCAGCCCTTAGGGTGTGGGAAATGCCCGAACCGAATGGAGAGGCCTCCCATGCCGAAACGTCACGCGGTGGTGGTCGGGGCCGGGATCGGCGGCCTCACGGCCGCGGTCGCACTGCACCGCCGGGGCTGGCACGTCACCGTCTGCGAGCGCGCTGCTGAAGCCCCCACCACCGGCGCAGGCATCGGCCTCGCCCCCAACGCCCTGCGCGCCCTCGACGCCATCGGTGTCGACGCCGCCCTCGCCGCCGGCAGCGCCGTGGCCACCACGATGGGCGTACGCCGCTCCAGCGGCCAGTGGCTCACCCGGACCGACACCGCGGACATGGCGGCCCGCTACGGCATGCCCCCGATCGCCGTCCCGCGCCCGGCCCTCACCGCCGCCCTGGCCGCCGCACTTCCGCCGGAGGCCGTGCGTTACGGCACCGCCGTGACCGCCGTCGACGACGCCCCGGGGCACCCGATCATCCGTACGGCGGTCGGCCCGGACCTGGACGCCGATCTGGTCGTCGCCGCCGACGGCATCCACAGCCCGCTGCGGCGCGCGTTCTTCCCCGCCCACCCCGGCCTGCACTACGTCGGCGAGACGGCCTGGCGGGCCCTCGTGGACGCCCCGGACCTCCGGATACCGGCCATGAGCGAGACCTGGGGGCGGGGCGAGCGGTTCGGCGTGACACCCCTCTCCGACGGCCGGCTGTACCTCTACGCCACCGCGGTCGTCCCGGCCGGCACCCGCTCAGCCGACCCCCGCGCCGAACTCCGAGACCGCTTCGGGTCGTGGCACGACCCGATTCCGGCCCTGCTGGACCGCGTCGCCCTGCTCGACCCCGCCGACGTGCTCCACAACGACCTCTACGATCTGGCTGCCCCGCTCCCCCGCCTGCACCACGGCCGGATCGCCTGGCTCGGAGACGCCGCCCACGCCATGGCCCCCAACCTCGGACAGGGCGGCTGCCAGGCCATCGAGGACGCGGTGGTGCTCGCCCATCTGCTTCCCGGCGGAGACAGCCCAGCCGGCTCAGACGGCTCGGATCCCGTCCCGGCAGCCCTGGGCGCGTACACCGCCGCCCGCCGCGACCGCACCGACGCCGTGCGCGTCCGCGCCCGCCGGTTCGGCCGCCTGGGCGCCCTCCGCAACCCGCTCGCGGTGGCGGCCCGCGACCTCGCGGTCCGTGCCACCCCCGCCCGCCTGGCCCTGCGCGGCATGGACGACCTCTTCAACGGCTTCCGCCTCCCCTCATAGCAGGGCGGCGACAGCACGCTCACCGGTGCGCGCTCACCGGTGCCGTCCTCACTTCGTGAAGGCTGCCGGGGCGCTCGGGGCTGCGGTGCCCGCCTCCGGCATGGACGGTGCCGGATGGCGGCGCCGTCGGCGCAGCCAGACGTAGAGCATCAGGCACGGCAGCAGCAGTCCCGCGATGGTGAGGGCGAGGAACGCCGTGAAGCTGCTGATGTGGCTGACGAGCCATGCGAAGTTCTGCCCGAAGAAGCCGACCACGAAGGACAGCGGGAGGAACACGCTCGCGAGGATCGTGAGCCTCTCCATCGTGGCGCTCTGCCGCAGGTTGATCTTGTTCTGCTCGACGGAGATCACCGCGATGTTCGCTTCCAGGACGGTCGTCAGGAGGTCGCGTTGGGCGGCGACCTCCTCGTTGACCAGCAGCAGGTGGTCGTGCACGTCCCGGAAGTACGGCCGGAGCGCGGGCGGTGACTTTCCGGGCTGCAGCCTCCGGGCGAGCACGGCGAGCAGCGGGTGCACGGCGCGGTAGAAGTCCGTGGCCTCACGGCGCAGGGAGTAGATCCGTTCGGTCGGGGCGATCGCCCCGGAGAACACCGTGGCCTCGATCTGCTCGATGTCGCGTTCGAGTTCGCCGACGACGGGCGCGTAGCTGTCGACGACCTGGTCGAGGATCGCCCACAGCGTGGAGGCGCTGCCGGTCTTGAGCAGTTCGGGGCGGCCTTCGAGCCGGCTCCGCGCACCGTGCAGCTCGCTCGCGATGCCCTGCCGGACGGTGATCACGAAGTGGTCGGCGAGGAAGATGCTGATCTCGCCGGTGTCGATCTCCTCGCGCTCGTCGTCGTAGCGTGCCGTGCGCAGGATGATCAGTTCGGTGCCGTCCTCGTACTGCTCGGCCTTCGGCCGTAGGTGGAAGGCCGCGGCGTCCTCGACGGCGAGTTCGTGCAGTCCGAAGGTTTCGCGAACCCGGGCCAGTTCCTCCGGCCCCGGTTCGAAGACGCCCAGCCACACGAATCCGCCCTGCCTGCAGCGGGCGGCCGCCTGCTCCAGCGGCATCGCGCCCTCGTGCTGCCGATGCCCGTCCCGGTAATGTGCGCAGTCGACGATCATGGCCATCCTCCTCACGGCCGGCCGGGGTGTGCCACTCCTGCCGGCCGGCGGTGCAGCGCGCCGTACAGGCCTCCCCTCAATAGATGCTCCTCCGACTCATCCGGAATGTCCTCACCGCCGTCTTCGATGGCTGCCGCCGAGGCGGATGCGGCCGGTCACGGTACGGCGAGCGGGCCGAGCGGGCCCGGCGGGTGCGGCCCGCCGAATCGGAGAACGGTCAAACGGTCATTCGCAGGGGGCGGTGCCGGTCAGAGGTCCCAGGACCTCGGGCGTTCCAATGCCTCCCACTCGGAACGGAGGAGGGACAGGACGGCGACGTCGAGGCGGCGCCCCCGGTGCAGGCAGGCCGAGCGGCGCACTCCCTCCTGGACGAATCCCGCCCTGTCCAGGACGCTGAGCGCGGCGGTGTTGCCGGTGTGGGTGACTGCCTGGAGGCGCTGCATGGGCAGTTCACCGAAGGCGAGGTCGGTCAGCGCATCGAGGGCGTCGGTTCCGTAGCTCTTCCCTCGGTACTGTGGGTCCATCACGAGGAAGACCTCCGCCGTTCCGTCGACCATGTCCTGGTTGATCAGGGCGGTGTGGCCGATCGGCGTGCCGTCGGGCAGCAGGACCAGGAAGTCGTCACGCTCGTGGTCATCCCTTTCCCGCTCCATGCGCTCGCGGAGCGAGGACAGGGAGCGCGGCCAGAAGCCGATCTCGTGGGCGGCGACCGGGTCGGACCTCCAGCCGTGTATCAGATCGGCGTCTTCGGCGTCGAGTGCCGCGAGGCCGACCGTCCTTCCTCGCCAGCATGTCACTCGGTCCCGTGCCGCGGCCGCGTCTTCCAACTCGTTGTCGCTCACGGGCGGATGCTACGGGCCGACGGAACGGTGGGACCAGCGAATTGGAGCGTTGACGGCCGGGAAGCGGGCTCGGGACGGCCCTTAGGGTGGGGGGATGGACGAGATACAGATCGTGGCCGGCCAGGACGGGTGGCGTGTCGGGTTCGAGGAGCGGGTGCTGGCCGGGTACCGGGCTGCGGGGTGTTCGGAGCCGCTGGCCCAGGCTCTGCTGGAACGGGCGCTGAAGGGAATCGACGGCTGGACGCTGGCCACGGACGGCACCGGGTGGATCGCGGTCGGGGTGGCGGAGGACAACGGGGCGATCGTGGGCCGGATCCACGACCTGACGGTGCCGCAGGGGCGCCGGTGGGCCGAGCGGTGGTGTGCCGAGCACGGCGCGCAGCGGGTGGAGGTCCGGCTCACCGGCGGAGCGGGTGCGTTCGCCGACTATCCCGTACGGGGACAGAACCGGATGCGTGCCGTGGCCGAGCATCCCGAGCTGCCCGCGGGCCTGACGGTTCGCCGGCTCACGGAGGAGGAGTATCCGGGCTGGTACGCGGGTGAGGAGGCCTCGTACATCGCGGACATCGTCCGGGCCGGGGCTCTTACCCCGGAGCAGGCCAAGGAGAAGTCCGACCAGGACTTCGCCCGCTACCTTCCGCAGGGATTCTCGACCCCGGGGCACGCGTTCTACGCGATGGAGGCCGACGGTCAGGTGATCGGCACCGGCTGGGTGAACCACGGCTTCCTGCCGGGCGTGACCTTCGGCTTCTCCCTGGAGGTGTACGAGGAGCACCGGGGCAAGGGCTACGGCCGGGCCGCGATGGCCGTCGGCGAGTGGGCCACCAGGCAGGGCGGCGACGAGGCGATGATGTTCAACGTCTTCGGCGGCAACGAGGTCGCGATGGGCCTGTACGACAGCACCGGCTTCACCGTGTTGGACGAGTTCCGCTCCATCGACCTCTGAGGGCTGTCCCGTCACGGAGAGCGGTGCCCCCGCACGGGGCGTACCCGGGTGTTCCCCCGGCGGGTCGGCGCACGGCGAAGTGCCCGGGTTCGAGGTCGGGCCGCAGACCTGACCGGTCGGGGGGGGGACGGAGCGAACGGGCGTCGGCGCGGGCGGTGTTAGCGTGCGGGCATGCGCGCTCCCATCGGGTCCTTCGACAACGCCGTGCCCGCCCCCGACTGTCTCGCCGAGCTGATCCCGCCCGTGGCGCGGGCGGTCGGCGGCTGGCGTGGAGACGTACCGGTTGGCCAGATCCTCTACGTCGACACCGACCCGGCCATCGCCGACACCGCCGCCTTCGTCGCGCATTTCGGGCAGGAGCTGCTGGATCAGTCGGCGAACTGTGTGGTGGTGGCCGCCAAGCGCGGCGGTGAGACCACCTTCGCGGCCTGCCTGGTGCCCTCCGCCGGCCGGATCGACGTGAACGGTGCCGTCCGGCGTCATCTGGGGGCGCGCAAGGTGTCGTTCGCCCCGATGGAGACGGCCGTGGAGCTGACGGGCATGGAGTACGGCGGCATCACCCCGCTGGGGCTGCCGGACGACTGGCCGCTGCTGGTGGACGCGGCCGTCCGTGACATGCCGTACGTACTGATCGGCAGCGGACGCCGCCGCGGCAAGATCATCGCGCCGGGGAAGCTGCTCGCGGAGCTTCCCCGCGTCGAACTGATCGAAGGTCTCGCCGTCTGACGCGCCGGACGGTCACCCGTCGCTCCGGACGGTCACCCGCCGCTCCGGACGGTCACCCTCCGCTCCGGACCAGCCGCCGCGCTCGTGACGCGGCGCGTCGTCGTGCCGGGGGCTCGCCGCCGGGTTCGGGCCGGTCGTCATCGCCTCAGGAGCCCGTGCCGGCGCCCCGCGGCTCTGGTGTCAGTTCCGCCGTGAGTTCGTCCAGGGCTTCGAGCCGTCGGGCCGAGTCGGCCATGAGCGCGGCCGCCGCGACGAGGATGAGTTCCGTGACGGCGACTTCGTGGGTGAGCGGCGCGATGGGGCCGGCCGCCTCGCGGGGCAACCGGACGAGGACCTCGGCCTGTTCGGCGAGCGGGGACTCCCAGGCATCAGTGACGAGGATCAGCCGGGCACCGCGCGAGCGGGCCGCGTGGACGAACCTGGCCGTGCTGTCCGCGTAGCGGCGGAAGTCATAGGCCACGATCAGGTCCGACGGGCCGAGATCGACGAGCACCCTGGCCCGGGCCGCCGGGGTGTCCGGAACCCGGGCCACGCCCGGACGAAGGGCCGCCAGCTGACGGACCAGGTAGTCGGCCGCCAGTTCGCTGAGCGAGCCGCCCAGCCCCCACACCCGGTCGCCGTCGGCGAGGAGACCCGCGATGAGGGCGAGCAGCGGCTCGTTCACCACTGACAGGGTGCTGCCCAGTCCGGCGCGCAGTTCTTCCGCCGCCCGGTTGACGTTGGGCGGCTCGTCCTCCGGTGACGTCGTGACGAACTCGCGCAGCCTTGACCGCTCGTGCTCCCGAGCGTCCGCGCGCACCACGGCCTGGAATTCCGCGAAGCCCTCGAAACCCAACCGCCGGAACAGCCGGGACGCCGTCGGCGGGCTGACCTGCGCACGGTCCGCCAGAGTGCGCAACGGCCCCAGCGCGGACGACCGGGACGGGGTGGCCCGCCTGATCGCCCGCGACGGCAGCTCCCTGCTCCTGGCGGAGCGGAACGGCCGACTGGCGGGCACCGTCATCGCCGGGTTCGACGGCTGGCGGTGCCACCTCTACCGACTGGCCGTCCACCCCGCGTACCGCCGTCAGGGCGTCGCCACGGCACTGCTGTGGGCTGCGGAAGACCGGTTCGTGGCGCTGGGCGGGCGGCGCGGCGACGCCGTGGTGCTGGACGGCAACGAACTCGCCCACCGCGCTTGGCACGCCATGGGATACGAACCGCAGCCGCGCTGGACCCGATGGGTCAAGCCGCTGACGACCGGACCGGCGGCCTCACCGGAGACCGGACCGGCAACCGGACCGGCAACCGGACCGGCGACCGGCACCGTGCGGGCGACTGCGGCGCGGGCCCGGCTCCGCTGACCCGGCGTCACGGGCATTCCGCCGCGACGCGGGGCCGCGGCGGTCGAGCCCTGCCGGCTCCTCCTGGTCAGCGGCGCTCATTGGTGTTTCCGCCGATAGCGTCCAGCTCCCGTGGTGGGGAAAGCGCATTGCGCACGGGGGTGTTGGCCGGTTTGGATCGCCCAGGTCACGGCGCCGGCCCGATCGGCGGCGGGAGCACGGCTCCTGCCGGAGGCCGCCGTCGTGCCGGACCGGCCTCGACCCGTACAGAAGGAAGCGAATGGCGCCCATGCTCGACGGCTGCACACCCTGGCCCGAGGAGTTCGTCGACCGCTACTGGGCAGCCGGGCACTGGCGTGGCAATACGCTGGACAACCTGCTGCGCGACTGGGCCCTGCAGTACGGACCGCGGACCGCACTCGTGCACGGCGGCACCCGCCTCACGTACGCGAACCTGAACCGGCGCGTGGACCGCATGGCCGCCGGATTCCGGCTGCGCGGCCTCGGGCCCCGGCAACGGATCGTCGTCCAGCTGCCGAACGTTCCCGAGTTCGTCATCACCGTGTTCGCGCTGATGCGCGCCGGCGCGGTCCCCGTGTTCTGCCCGGTCTCACACCGCGCGTCCGAGGTGTCCCACCTGGTGCGGTTCACCCAGGCCGTCGGCTACGTCGGCCCCTCGACGTACCGCGACTTCGACCACACGGCGATGGCCGCGGACATCGCGGCCCGAGAGCCCTTCCTGCGGCGCGTGTTCACCCTTGAGGCACCAGGCCCTCCGTCCCCGTACGGAGGCCTCACGACCGACCCGTCGGGCTGCCAGTACAGCCCGCTGGGCTCCATCGACGCCCCGCCCGAGCCGGCGCTTGCGCAGAACGCCGACCAGGTGGCGTTCCTCCTGCTCTCCGGCGGCACCACCGCGGCGCCCAAGCTCGTTCCGCGCACCCACAACGACTACGCCTACCAGGCGAGGGCCGCCGCCGAGCTGGTGTCGCTCAGCCGGAACGACGTCTATCTCGTCGCGCTGCCCGCCGAGTCGAACTTCGCCTTCGGCTGCCCCGGCATCGTCGGTACCCTCTCGGTCGGCGGCACCGTCGTCCTGGTCGAGAGCCCGGGGCCCGCCGAATGCCTTCCGCTCGTGGGACGAGAGCGGGTCACCATCACGTCGGCGGTGCCGGCCGTCGCCCAGCTGTGGCTCGACGCACTTCCCACGGTCCAGGCCGACTTGAGCAGTCTGCGTCTCGTGCAGATCGGCGGCGCCCCCTTGCACCGGGAGACCGCCGAACGGATGGGCCCCGCATGGGGCTGTCGCCTGCAGCAGGTCTTCGGCATGGCTGAGGGGCTGCTCACTCTCACCCGGCCCAACGACCCGGACGAGACCGTACTCACCACCCGGGGCCGCCCTCTCTCGCCCGACGACGAGGTCCGCATCGTCGACATCGACGGCAAGGACGTACCCGATGGGGAGCCCGGCGAACTCCTCGCGCGGGGTCCGTACACCCTGCGGGGCTACTACCGGGCGCCCGACCACAACGCGCGCTCCTTCACCACCGACGGCTACTTCCGCACCGGCGAACTCGCGCGGCGCACCTCGGACGGCAACCTGGTGGTGACCGGCGGCCTCAAGGACGTCCCGCGACGGGCCGACCACGAAGATCCCCCTGCCCCGTGAGCCGGTGCCGGTGCCGGACCAGGCAGGGACCGTCGTCCCGTTGGTCACGCCGCCCGCGGTCAGGCCGGACACACACCGCGCGTGGTCGCCGCCCAGCCCGACGTAACACGCCCCTGCCTCCCTCGACGCTGGAGCAGCCGCCTGCCGCACGCGCCCGCTACCGGGCCCGGCCGGAACGCACACCGGGGCCGGCGCTCAGGCACGACGGCCGGGAGCCACGGGTCGAGTCGACCCCGTCGACGCCTGCCCGCTTCCGTCGGCCCGGCGTACGGCCAGGTGCAGACGATCCGGGACCTCGGGTCCACCAAGGGCATCGGAGTGGACGGACAACACGCCGCAGGGCCACCCTTCCAACAGCTCACGCAGCATCATTTCCAGCTGATGGAGGGTCTGGACGATGGCGGTTGACGACGGCACCCCCGCAGTGGACATCCGGGTGGGCGGCTTCCGCCTGACGGTCCAGCGGGTGCCGGTGTGGCTGATCACGGCGCTGTCCACCGCTGCCGGCACCGGAGCGGCCTGGTGGACGAGCCGCTAGTGCTGTGGCTGCCGACCGGCGTATACGGGGGCGGATACGGGGCCGCGCATCGGAGTGGCCGAAGATGCGGATGACCCGGCAGCGGATCATCCTGGCATGGTCGGAAACCCACGCCGAAGGAGAGAGCCATGTCCGCACTGGACAAGCTCAAGCAGATGTTGAAGGGCCACGAGGATCAGGCGGGCCAGGCCATCGACAAAGCCGGTGACCTCGTCGACGAGAAGACCCGGGGCAAGTACACCTCCCAGGTCGACACCGCCCAGGAACAACTGAAGGAGCAGCTCGGCCAGGACCGTGAGGAACGGCCCGATCGGCCCGAACGGCCCCCGCAGACCTGACAGGTCACGGCACCGCCGCTCATCGGGCGGCTGGCAGAAGCCGAGTCCCTGGCGGCGCCCGCACGGGCGCCAGGGTGCCCGCGCACCGCCGACCGGGCAGCGGATAGCAGGTAGCAGGTAGCGGGCATCAGGTAACAGATAGCACGGCCGCGAGTACGGCAGGGATCACTCAAAGCTGGAGAGCGGCCGATCCGTCTCCGCCCCGGAGCTCGTGCTCCGGGGCGGAGAGGGGCAGGCTGCCGGGTCAGGCGGCGGTGATGTTCTCCGCCTGGGGGCCCTTCTGGCCCTGCGTGATGTCGAACGTCACGGCCTGGCCTTCCTGGAGCTCACGGTAGCCGGTGGAGTTGATGTTGGAGTAGTGGGCGAAGACGTCCGGTCCGCCGCCGTCCTGCGCGATGAAGCCGAAGCCCTTTTCCGAGTTGAACCACTTCACGGTTCCGCTGGCCATGATCATGCCCTCTCAGTCGATGTCGGATCCGCACCGCGCGGACCCGGAGGTGATCGCCCTGGTCCGGCACTGCACAGCAAAACGCCCACGCCAGGGCGCGGGCAGGAACTGCGAACCACGACAGCTGGAGCTGAAACTACACGCCGGAACGGTCTGTCACCAGAGAGCAACGATCACAAACGTCGCCGCGACGTACACCCGAGCCGTTTCGGCGGTGCCCGCAGGAGGCCGGTTTGTCCCCCGGTGGGCTCGGGGCGACGCGACTACCGCAGGTCAGGGCCATCGGGCCGATCGAGCGCCGCGGGATTCGCCGGTGCCCGGCCGGCAGGGCCGCCCGCCGGGGTGGCGTGCAGGTCGAGGGTCCAGTTCTGGCCGACGAGGTCGTGGCCGAAGCTGTGGTGGGGCTCCTCGTCGGCGAGTGCGAAGCCGAGGCTCTGGTAGATCTTGCGCGCGGACACCAGCACGTCGTTGGTCCACAGTGTCACCTGCCGGTAGCCGGCCTGGCGCGCGAAGGCCAGGCACTCCTCGACGAGGCGGGTGCCCAGACCGAGCCCCCTGGCCTTCGGCGTGACCAGCAGGATGCGCAGCTTGGCCACCCCCGGCTCGTCGCCGGTGACGAGGAAGACGCAGCCCGCGCGCTCGCCGTCGACTTCGGCGATCCACGCCGCCTCCGTCGACGGGTCGTGATCGGTGCCGTAGTCGGCGACGATCCGGGCCACCAGGGCCTCGAAATCGCTGTTCCAGCCGAACTGCTGATCGTAGATCTCGCCGTGGGCCATCACCACCCAGCCCAGATCCCCCGGCCGGTCGGCGCGGCGCACGACGACGTGCGGCTGACGTTCCTGCTGCGACATGGCTTCGCCCTCCTGGACCCTCGACTGCGCCCGAACCACTGACACGACCGTTTCAGTGACGTTAGGCTAGCCCCATGCCTCAGGAAGCAACAGGCCCGTCCGCCCGTCAGGTCGAGCTGTTGGAAGCCGCGTACCAGTACGCGCTCGCGCACGGCCTCGCCGATCTGTCCCTGCGTCCGCTGGCCACGGCCATCGGCTCCAGCCCGCGCGTCCTGATGTTTCTGTTCGACAATAAGGACGGCCTGGTCAAAGCCCTGCTGGCGCGGGCCCGTACGGACGAGCTGGCGGTCCTGGACCGTCTTGAGCAGGCCGACCAGCCCATCGGCCTGGCCGCTGCGGTGGAGCAGATCTGGTCCTGGCTCGCCGCCGAGGCGCATCGTCCGCTGCTGCGGCTGTGGGCCGAGGCGTACGCGCGGTCCCTCGTCGAGCCCGACGGCGCCTGGGCCGGCTTCGCCCGCGCCACGGTGAATGACTGGCTCGATGTCCTGGCGACCTGCCAGCCGGGGCCCGAACGTGACAGCGAGGACGGCGCGACCCGGCGCACCCTTGCCCTGGCCGTGCTCCGCGGCGCGCTGCTCGACCTCCTCGCCACCGACGACGAGTCCCGCACCGGCGCCGCCGTCCGCCGGCAACTCGCCCTGCTCCGGGGCCCGGACGCGAGCGACGCCAAGACGGAGGAGGACCCGCATGCGACCGGTCCTGCAGCCGGGAAGGAGAGTGCGGACGACACCCCAGGCACCCGGCCAGCGCACCGTGCCGCATCCGCTGCCTGAGCCTGCGCGCTTCACGCGGTGCCGCGGGTCCTGGCCGTCCGCACCGGGAGGTACCGCCAGAGGTACCCCGCCACAGGTACCCGCCCGGGTGCCGCAGACGTCACCGCCCCCGAGTGGGTCGCGGAGCGTCCCGAGGTCTTCATCCTGGTGAGCGGGCACCTGGGCCGGAGCCGATGCGGATCTTCGCCTGCCCTGCCGATCCACCCACGGGCACCGGCTGGGGTTCCCGCAGCGTCCGTTCCACGATCGTCCTCGACGCCCTCGTCCGCCTCTGCCCGCCGCCCGCCGAACCGCCGCCCGCGGTGGACCGGGCGCAGGCCGAGCGCACCCTGGGTGCGGCTCTGCCCGCCGACTACGAGCAGCTCGAGTGACCGTGGTCCCCGGCCTGTCCGGGGGGAGGCCGTCCCCAATCCGAGTGTCATCAGAACGTCGACCTGGCACGCCATCCGGCCGGTGCAGGGGCACCCCCATACCGTGTCGCCATGACGATGCTGACCAGCTTCCTCGACCACCTCAGCACCGTCCCCGGCCCGACCCCCTCTGTCACCCCGGCAGCGAACCAGAGCCCCAGCTCGGGCACTCCCGTCTGGGTGACGCTCCTCGTGGGTCTCGCCGGTGCCTTGCTCGCCAGCGCAGGGGCGTTCGCCGGCGCTTGGCGCTCCTCGAGAGCCCTCCGCCAGAACACCGAGAGAACCCTGGAGCACGAACGGACTCGCCTGCTCAACGAACGCTTCAGCACCGCGGCCGAACTCCTCGGCCACAACGAGGCAGCCTGCCGCCTCGCCGGCGTCCACGCCATGGCCGGACTCGCCGACGATTGGACCGAACGCCGACAAACCTGCATCGACGTTCTCTGTGCCTACCTGCGCATGCCCTACCCCCGGAGCCTCGAAGAGGACACACCAGCCGACGAAGACCCGAACGGACGAGCCAACCGCGAGGTCCGCCTCACTGTCATCCGGACAATCCGTGACCACCTCCAACCCGCCACCCCACCCAAGACGACCTGGAGCGGATACGACCTCGACTTCACCGGCGCCGTTTTCGATGGCGGCGACTTCTCCAACTCCAGCTTCTCCGGCGGCAAGGTGCGTTTCACCGGAGCCACGTTCTCCGGCGGCACGGTGAGCTTTTACGGCGCCACGTTCTCCGGCAGCGCCGTGGGCTTCTACGGCGCCACGTTCTCCAGCGGCGAAGTGAACTTCAAAGGGGCCAAGTTCACCGGCGACACGGTCAACCTTCGCAGAGCCGCGTTCTCCGGCGGCACGGTGAACTTCCGCAGAGCCACGTTCTCCAGCGGCGAGGTGAGCTTCTACGGCGCCACGTTCTCCGGCAGCGAGGTGAGCTTCCACGGCACCGAGTTCTCCGCAGGCGAGGTGAGCTTCCGCAACACCACGTTCTCCAGCGGCGAGGTTGGCTTCTACGGCGCCGAGTTCTCCAGCGGCGAGGTGGACTTCAGGGGCGCCAAGTTCTCCGGCGGCGAGGTGGACTTCAAGGGCGCCAAATTCTCCATCGGCGAGGTGGACTTCAAAGGCGCCAAGTTCTCCGGTGCCACGGTGACCTTCCGTACGGCACAGTTCGATGGCGGTGTCGTCGACTTGCGAGACGTGGCAACCTGGTCGAGGCCTCCCTCCTTCGACGACGGCCTCCTCACAGCCCCACCCGCAGGACTGCTCCTGCCGGGCCCGCTGCCCGAGCCGAGACCTTGAAACCGCGACGGCGGGCCGCCCCATCAGGGGCGATGACCGCGTTTCGCAGGTGAGGTGTACGCATTTCCCGCGGCAGAACCAGACGGGCAGGCACTCAGCGCTACACGTCCGTCTGCCGTGCGCGCCCGGGTCGGTCCTCGGCGCGGCTCCAGGCGCTGGACACGATGCCGAGCATCCGGTCGGGGTGATCAGCGGGTCGGGAAGGAAGCCGGGGCAAGGTCCCACTGGTCGGCTGCGTGGAGCAGTGCAGCTGTGTCCACACGCACCTCCACGTAGTACTGGTAGATGTCCGCCCTGTCATCACCCTGCTGCCACGGGGGTGCCGCCTCCAGGGACAGGTGAATGCGAATCACCGCCCCCGTCTCGCTCCGGTCGGCGAGGCTGAAGGCCAGGACCGGCTCGTTGAACCATGTGTCCGGGGACAAGTAGCCGTCGGCATCAGGACGGGTCACAGCCACCGTCCCTGCGGCCGCCGCGCGCATCCACGCGGTGACCTGGCGGGCTTCGTCGGTCAGCAGAGCGGGATCGGTGAAGGACCAGCTGCCGTCGGGAGTCGTCACCGTGCCACCGATGACGAGCCAGTTGTCGTCGTAGCGGTTGCCCTGGGCTGCGGCGAACTGATAGCTCAGCGGGCGGACCTCGACGCTGTTTGTGTGATCACTCATAAGCACTGCCGCAGGATGTCACGGCCCTCCCGACCTGCCCAGCGTTGGCCGACGATCAGGGTGGCACTGTGACAGGCGGCGGCGTGACTTCGTAGAGGCGGCGGTCTCGGATGACGGCCCACAGGACGTTGACGTGGCGAACCGGTCCGGAGTCGCGAAGAAGGTGAGGTCGCTGCCGACTCCGGCGAGGAACTCGGCACCGAGGAGGGGTCCGATGCCGGGCATGCTCGTGATGATCTCCGCGAGGTCCTGCGCAGGTGGCATCCGCTCCCGCTTGGCACAATGGCCACATGACCGGTGCAGGGCTCTCGAACGAGGGCCGTTACGGCGAGAGGGTCTTCCGTCCCGAGGACCGGGGCGAGGACGACCGTATAGACCTCGGGGCCCTCACCTACGACGAGACGACCATGGCCCGGCTGCGGCAGCTGGGCGTGGGACCCGGCTGGACCTGCCTGGAGGTGGGCGCCGGAACGGGCACGGTGGCGCGGCGGCTGCTCGGCGAGGCGGGAGTGGCGCAGGTCCTCGCGGTGGACCGTGACGTACGGTTCCTCGCGGCGCACCCCGTACCGGGACTGGCCACTCTCCAGGCGGACATCACCTCCGAGGACTTCTCCCCCGGGCTGTTCCGGCTGGCCCACGCCCGGTTCGTGCTCATGCACCTGCCCTCCGCGCAGCAGATGGTCTCCAGGCTCGCCGGGCTGCTCGCCCCGGGCGGAGTCCTGGTGGTCAGCGACGCGGTCGACCTGACCACGGACTCGGCGCCCGTGACCCCGTACACCCGCGCCATGCGGGCCATGTGGCAGGGGCTGCGCGACAGCATCGGGACCGACGTCTCCCAGGTGACACACCGTCCCGAGCTGCTGCGCGTGGCCGGGCTGGAGCCGGTGGCGGCCGAGATCCACGTACCACCGCTCCTGCCCGGGAGCGCGATCAGCCGGTTCTGGGCGGACACCTGGGGCCGGGCGCGGCCGGCCATGGTGGCGACGGGGCTGGTCGACGACGCCCAGCTGGACGAGGCCGTGCGCTACCTGGACTCCCCCCGGTGCACCGGGTTGTCGCCGGGGATGCTCACGGCCTGGGGGTGGAAGCCCGAGGGCGCATCGTCTCCGTGACCCCGTCCCCTCCCTTCCGGTCCCCTCCCCTCCCTTCGCCGTGGCCTTCCGCCGGCCCTTCCAGCAGATCCTCGATGACCTCGAACAGCCGTCCTTCCTTCCCCCGTGGGGAAACGCGGTCGCCGGGCTGACGACGGGCTGTCCGTCAGTGGGCACGGTCTGCGCTGTGTACGTTGCCGAGGACCCCGAAGCGCTGGAGGAAGCGCCGCCGAGGGCACGCCGGGCCTGCGTCAGTCCCGCAGCAGCAGCACGATGGCCGCCAGTACGACCGCCAGGCCGAGGGCCAGGACGCCGTAGACCGGCCGGTGGTCGCGGAGCACCGGCAGGAAGTGGTCCAGGGCGAAGCGGCCCGGACCGGCGAGGGCCAGGGTGATGGCGGCGGCCATGATCAGGGACTCGAACTCGACGCCCTCCAGCCCGAAGACGGCGCCGGTCCACTTGACGCAGATGGCATTGATCATGATGCCGACGATCCCGGCGGCGGCGAGCGGGGTGAGCAGGCCGAGGATCAGGCCCAGGCCGCCCAGCGTCTCGGTCAGGCCCGCGATCGTCGGCATGGTCTCGCCGGCCGGGTAGCCGGCCTTGCTGAAGAACGCGCCCGTGCCTTTGACGCCGACGCCGTCGAACCACCCGAACAGCTTCTGGGTTCCGTGGACGGCCATGATCACGCCGAGGACGACACGCAGCACGGGCAGGCCGATGTCAGAGGGCGTGGTCCTGCCGGTCATGGGGCGGGGAGCAAGGGGGAAGGGACTCGCGGCCATCATGGCACCTTCTGTTCGAGGGAGGGTTAAGGAAGAAGCCGCACCCAGGGTGACCAGAACCGGGACGACATGCCCGGCATGCCGGTACGCGAGTCGCCCAGCCGGGGACGCGCATCCGGAATCGAGCAGGGCGGCCGCACGACCGGCACCTGCCACCTGCGCCGGGGGCGATCACCTATCCCGCGGATGGTGGACGCGGCGCCAGGTGCGTGCGCCAGGGGTGTGTGCCAGGTGCGTGCGCCAGGGGTGTGTGCCAGGTGCGTGCGCCAGGGGTGTGCGCCCCGCTGGCGTCATTATTCGAACATTTGATTGAATTAGTGGATGACGTCCATCCACTTCCCAGACGACCTGCTCACCCTCCAGGCCGCATGGATCCGCACCTACTCCGACCTGGCCCGCCTCCCCTCCCAGGCCGGCTCGACAGTGCTCCGCCGCAGGCTCATCACGCTGTCCTGCCGCATCGCCGCCCACCCTTTCTGGGAGGCCCCGGGCCGCTCCCCGGCTGCACGGGTCGAGCTGCGTCGGCAGGCCCGGGCCCGGGCCTGGGTGACCGCGGCCTGACCGGTGCGCGGCCTGCGGGCCGACGGCTCCTGCTGCACATGGCTAACCGGGCGGATGGCGGGCGGATGGCCGGGCGGATCCAGGCCGAGAAGTGAACGATTTCGGACGGCCGCGCGAGTGCCTGGTTGCGAAATCCCCTGGCGACGCTTAAACGGGAGGGAAGTTCAACCGGGAGGCGGAGGCCACATGACGGAACAGGCGGTTTCAGTCGCGCCGGACGAGAACGGTCAGCGGACGGTGTGCTGCGTCGGGAACTTCGACCTGGACACTCTCCAGGCGCTCCGCAGCGTCTGTGAGGCTGCGGTGGCCGACGGTGTCAGCCGGCTGGTCATCGATGCCGGTCGTGTGACCTTCGCCGACTCCTCCTTCCTGAACCTGCTCCTCCACACACACCGCGGCATCGACGTGGTCGTGGCCGGACCCCCGAGCCGCGTCGTGAAACGGCTGCTGGAGATCACCGGCGCCGACCAGGTCCTCACCGTGACCGACGGCACCCCACCCCGGTAGCGCAGTTCCTCGGGTCGCACGCCACGCCCACGCCGCCCCCACCTCCGCTCACCCCCGCGTCCTCCGCGTGCCCGCGCACCCCCGCGCACCCCCGCACGTGCGCGCCCGCACCCCGCCCGGTACATCGTCGGGCAGGGTACGGGCGGTGCGTCACGCGTGTGCCGTGACCGGGCCGGCAGGGGCCGGCAGCGGGCTAGCGATCCGTGTCGCGGATGGTGTCCTTGGCGGTACGGGCCCGCTCCGCGGCGTCGGCCGTGGCTTCCTTGGCCTTCCCCTTGGCCTGGTCCATCTTGCCCTCGGCCTTCATCCGGTCGTTGTCGGTGACCTTGCCTACGGTCTCCTTCGCCTTGCCCTTGGCCTGGTCCATCTTGCCCTTGTCAGCCATGGTGATCTCCTTCGCTCGTGGGATCGGACCTGCGGGTTCGTGGCCCCGGTACGGGGCTCGCCCGGCTCCCCGCGCACGCTGTGCGGACGGGCTCCGGCCGAAGGCCCTGCCGTGGTCCGGCGGCAGAGGTCCCGCCTGAGATCCTGCCCGGGGCGGTACAGGACCGCATCTTGAGATACGCCTGTCGCAGCGCCGCGTACGCATGCGCTCCGCCGGACGAACGTCCTGTGCCCGGAGCGCCGGGCGCGGCGTTCAGGGGAACGGGCCGTGGCCGGCCGGTACGGCTTCTCCGGGAGCGACCGGCCCCGGCCCGGTGCCGTCGCCGAAGGGGCCTCCTCCCAGGGCGGCGCGGCCGTGCGGTGCGAGCCAGGCCGCCGGGTCGGGGCCGGCCGGCACGATCCCGGTGGGGTTGATGTCGGTGTGCACCAGGTAGTAGTGCCGCTTGATGTGGTCGAAGTCGACGGTGTCGCCGAAGCCGGGAGTCTGGAACAGGTCGCGCGCGTACTCCCAGAGCACCGGCATCTCGGTCAGCTTGTGCCGGTTGCACTTGAAGTGGCCGTGGTAGACGGCGTCGAACCGTACGAGCGTGGTGAACAGCCGTACGTCCGCTTCGGTGATGGCGTCGCCGACGAGGTAGCGCGACCGTTCGAGCCGGGCGGACAGCCGGTCGAGCCGGGCGAAGAGCCGCGCGTACGTGTCGGCGTACGCCTCCTGGGTGCCGGCGAACCCGGCCTCGTAGACGGCGTTGTTGACGTCCCTGTACACCACCTCGTTCACGGCGTCGATGTGTGGCCGCAGCGCGGGCGGGTAGAGCGCCGGCGCCCCCGGCCGGTGGTACGAAGTCCACTCCAGCGACATGTCGAGCGTGATCCGGGCGAAGTCGTTGGTCACCACCTTGCCGGTCGGAACGTCCACGATGGCCGGCACCGTGATGCCCCGGTCGTAGCCGGGATCGCGCGCGAGGTAGGCCTCTTGGAGCCGTTCGATGCCGAGCACCGGGTCGCGTCCGCCGGGATCGAGGTCGAACGTCCAGCTGCGCTCGTCGTGTACGGGCCCGGCGACGGCCATCGGGAGGGCCTGCTCCAGCCCGAGGAGCCGCCGTACGATCACGGCCCGGTTCGCCCACGGACACGCCCGGCTGACCACCAATCGGTAGCGGCCGGGCTCCACCCGGTAGCCGTCACGCCCGTCGGCGGTGATCCGGGTGGTGAGGTACCGGCTGTCACGCAGGTAGGCCGTGCCGCGGCTCACATATCTCACCCTCCGCGCCTACCCGCATTCGGCCGGGGCACCCCTCGGGCCGCGGGAGGCGGGGCACGCCCGTGACCGGTGGCCTCAAGGGGCTGCTGCGGCGTGGACCGGCCGGGTGGCGCGAGCAGGCGGGGGCGAGCGGGACCGGGACCCGAAGCGGGAGCGGGAGCGAGGTGTCCGTGGGGCGGTCGGTCGGTACGGCGCCGACGGGGCGGTATCACGGCTCACGGAGTGCCTCACTGATGCGTGTCACCTTCTGCAGGGAGGCGCCTAACCCGTCCGGAGCCGCTGAAACCCCGCACGTGAAACCCCGGACGTGAAACCCCGCAAGCGCCCGAGGAGTGCGGGGTGTGGCTGCGGGTAGGCGCCCCACATGTTCCCCCTGAGGACCGCGCAACGGCGCTCCTGGCGGACCCGCGGGAGGCGCCCATGAACCGGGCCGCGCTGTTCGACGTCGACGGCACCCTCGCCGACACCAACCACCTCCACGTCACGTGCTGGTGGGAGGCCTTGAGACAGGCCGGGCACGAGGTCGCCATGCACGACATCCACCGCGCGATCGGCCTGCCCGGCGAGGACCTGCTCGCGCACCTGCTGGGAGAGGACCGTGACACGGACGGCGACGGGACGCTGACCGCCGCCCACGACACCCTGTACGGCACGTACTTCGACCGGCTGCCCCCGCTGGACTCGGCGGCCGAGCTCCTGCGCGAGCTGGACCGGCGGGGCTGGCGGGTGGTCCTCGTGACGTCCGCGCGGGAGGCCGAACTGGCCGCGCTCCGACGGGCGGTCGACGCCGACGACGCCCTCACGGCGACGTCCAGCTCGGACGACGTGAACGAGGGCAAGCCCGCCCCCGACCCGGTGCGCCACGCCCTCGAACTGGCCGACGCGCCCGCGCACAGCGCCGTCTTCGTCGGCGACACGGTCTGGGACATGAAGGCGGCGTCCCGGGCCGGCGTCACCTGCGTGGGCCTCCTGTGCGGCGGCATTCCGCGCGCCGACCTCGAGGAGGCCGGGGCCACAGCCGTGTACCGGGATCCGGCCGACCTCCTCGCCCGCCTCGACGACAGCCCGTTCGCCCTCGCCCCGACCGCCGGCCAGGAGCCGGACCCGTGACCTCAGGGCCGTCCCGTGATCCGTCCCCGGCGGGCGCACGACGCCGACTGCTGCACGCCGGTGCGTTGCCGGAAGTCCGACGGGGATGCTGACCCACCGGGATCACGGACAGCCCCTCAGCGGCCGTCGTGAGAGCGAGGGGCCGACGACGGGGAGGCCGCTCAGCCGACGGGCGCGCCGAACCACTCCGTCAGCCGGCCGGGCAGCTCCCGCTGGTCTTCACCGGCCCACACCACGTGGCCGTCCGGCCGCAGCAGTACCGCCGGCGCGTCCAGGTCCTCACTGACGTCGACGACGTGGTCGACCCGGTCGGCCCAGCCGTCAACCGACAGCCGTCCGGTCTGGTCCAGCAGGAGCCCGCGACCGCCGCGCATCAGCTCGTAGAGACGGCCCCGCTTCAGCCCGACGTCCCGCAGCCGCCGGCCGAGCAGCTCGTGCCCCTCCCCGAAGTCGTACCGGACCCCGACCCCGGTGATCATCTCGGTCACGTACCGGTTCACGTCCTCGAAGTCGAGCAGCTTCGAGAAGAGCTCCCGCAGCGCGGTCGCACCGGGACCTTCCTCCAGCAGCAAGCCCTGCGCACGGGTTTCGGCCAGTACGCGGGCACCCTCCGGGTGGCGCTCGGCGTGGTAGCTGTCCAGCAGCCCCTCCGGCGCCCAGCCGGCCACCTCGGCGGCCAGCTTCCAGCCGAGGTTGAACGCGTCCTGCATGCCCAGGCTGAGCCCCTGCCCGGCGGTCGGCGGGTGGATGTGCGCCGCGTCGCCGGCCAGCAGCACCCGGCCGACCCGGTAGCGCTCGGCCTGCCGGCTGGCGTCGCCGACCCGGGACACCCAGCGCGGCGAGTGCACCCCGAAGTCGGTACCCGCGAACGCCCGCAGGCGCTGCTTGAACTCCTCGAACGTCGGCGCGGTCGTACGGTCCTCGGCCAGCCCCTCGGCGGGCACGATGACGCGGTACACCCCGTCCCCCATGGGCACGACCCCGAACCGTACGTGGGTCTTGCGGATCTCGGCCGTGACGGCGGCCAGTGTCCCCGGCTCCTCGGTCACCTCCACATCAGCCAGCAACGTCTCGACCTTGGCCGGCTCACCGGGGAAGCCGACACCGAGCTGCTGGCGCACCAGGCTGCGGCCGCCGTCACAGCCGACCAGGTAGCGGGCCTGCAGCCGTGTGCCGTCCGCCAGTTCGGCGGTCACGCCGCGCTCGTCCTGGCTCAGCCCGGCCAGCTCGCAGCCCCGCCGGATCTCGGCACCGAGTTCGACGGCGCGCTCGGTCAGCAGGCGCTCGGTGACCGGCTGCGGGATGGCGATGCCGTAGGGGTGTCCGGTGTCCACCCCGTCCGGCCACGGCTTGGTGATGCCGGCGAAGAAACCGCCGGCCTGGAACCGCTCGCTCACGGCGAGGAAACGGTCGAGCAGGCCGCGCTGATCCAGCACTTCGACGGTGCGCGCGTGCAGGCCGCGCCCGCGGGACTGCCCGGTCGGCTCCGTCAGCTTCTCCAGTACGACCACGTGCACCCCGTGCAGCCGCAGCTCGCCGGCCAGCATCAAACCGGTCGGTCCGCCACCGGCAACGATCACGTCAATCAACACAACCCCCGTGTATGTCCGCAGATCCTGGCTTCAGCTGGCAATTCTGCGGTATGCCGCGGATCGTGCCGCAATCCGTGGGCGGCGGCAGCGGCGCGGCCCGTGGGGTCAGTCGCCTCCGCCGCCACCGCACGACGAGCCGCCGCCGCAGGACGAGCCGCCACCGCATCCGAACCCGCCGCCGTCGCCGGAACCCCACGACCTGTTGTGCCGCTTCGATGACGGCTTGCCCTTGTCGCGCACCGCCGCGATGAATATCACGATCAAGACGATCGCGATGACCACCACATAGCCCATGCCCTCCACCCCCGTATCCGTTCCCGCCATTCTCGTCGCAGGGGGGAAGGACGGCCACGCCACTTGAGGGACTTCAGAGCTTCAGCGGCCGTGGCGCCCGGCGGCGGCGAGGTGACGTGGGCCGTCGCCGCCGGGCGCCCGGCGCCGGGCGTTACAGCTTGCGGCAGAGCAGGGCGTCCGGCGTCTTGCCCTTGGCCCACGCTCCGGTGAAGGCGATGCCTGCGGCGTACTCGTCCGTTCCGCACTGCCCCTTGTAGTTGCCGTACGCGAACTCTCCCCCGGGTCCTCCGGCCGGCCGGCCGTCACCCCGGTCGAACCAGACGGTACGGCCGTTCGTCCCCAGGGTCCTGCCCGCCTGGGCGCACAGGACCGCGGAAACCGCCTGGCCGCGCAGGCTGTAGCCGATCATGAACTGGTTCAGCCCGCATTGGAACTTGGTGTAGCCGCCCGCCCAGTCGCCCTGCTGTACGTGGCGTTCGTCGCTCACGACGGTCGACGCCGCGTTGCCGGCCGCCAGACCTGCGGCCCCGGCGTCGGTGCACAGCCCGCGCCCGTCACGGTGCGCCAGGCCGACGAGCCGCTGTCCGTCGGGGCACGTGCCCTTGCGGGCGCCCGGGTCCCAGTCGGCGAGCGTCCGCATGCGGGCCGACTGGACAGCGTCGGCGTGGTCGAGGTTGAGCATGTCCCAGGTGTCGGAGACGGAGACCTGGCCGCTCCTCTGCGGTGCGGAGACGAGCCGGTTCCAGTTGGCCGCGCGCCAGTCACCGCTGTCCAGGATGCCGGAACGGCGGCCCGCCGCGTCGAAGTTGAGGATCGACCAGGTGCCGTGTCCGGTCCATCCGACCAGGGGCCAGTAGGCGAAGTCGGTGTCGTTGGCGATCAGGTAGTCCACGAAATTGCCGAACCAGGCGCGCGCCTGCGGGTTGGTCTCGTCGCTGCCGATGCCGAACTCGCTGATCCACAGGGGTGCGGTGAAGTGGCTGCCGGATTCGGCGGTGACGTAGAAAGCCTGCCGCTTCAGCGTGGCGAACAAGTCCTCGCGGGAGAGTTCCTGGTAGCGCGGGTCGTGGGTCTCGCCCATGCCGGTCGCGCCTGTGTGGTTGGGTCCGGTGTAGCCGTAGAAGTGCGCCGCGTACACCAGCTTGTTCGAGGCCACGAGGGTGTGCGAGAGGGTCCGTACCGGTTCGAGTGTGGGACGCCCGTGGGGCAGCCCGTCGGCCGGGATCCCTTGCCAGTTGATGCCTTCGACGATCACGAGCAGGTCGGGGTTGGCCTCGGTGAGGAGCCGGTCACCGAGGCGCTGGGACGCGGCCCACCAGTCGTGGTCGTTGCCCCAGTTCCAGTTGGCGTCGTCGGTGACGGTGCGGCGGACCTCGTTGTAGAGGTCGGCGCCGACGACGCGCTTGTTGTCCTTGTAGCGACGGGCGAGGCTGATCCAGTCGTTCTCCCACTGAGCGGTGGACTGGCTGGTGTTCCAGCGTTCGTTGCCGTCCAGACCGCAGCAGAAGCGCGAGGTGTTCGTGTGGTTGTTGAGGACCACCGCGAAGCCTTCGGACGTGGTGGCGGCGATGACGGCGTCGAATACCTGGAGCGGGGTCTTGCCGCGCAGTTGCGGGTTGGCGGCGACCGAGGCGTCGGAGACCGGGCGCTGATCGTGCAGCATCTCGTTCGAGAACGGCAGCCGGATGCTGTTGATGCCGAGTTCCTGGAATCCGGCGAGGATCTGCGCGATCGGCGCGCGGTCCAGGCCCAGGGGCATCTGGTCGGCCTTCTCGCCGTCGTGGTGGCTGGCCGGGTCGTTGATGTCACCGGAGCCGCTCCACGAGCCCTGAGCCCCGTGCCAGTTCGCGGACTTGAGCTTGAAGCGGTTGCCCTCGGCATCGACGATGTAGCGGCCCCGGGTGCTGAGGGGCGGGCGCCAGGAGTCGGAGGTGACGGCCGGTATGCCGGCCGTCACAGGTGTCGCGGTCGTGGTGGACGTGGACGTGGACGCGCCGGCCGGGGAGACGCCGAGCGCTCCGAGCAGGAGCGCCGCGGCGAGTGCCGCCGGTAGCAGGGGTTTTCTCACAGTGTCCTCCGGAGGGAGTGGGGGTGGACGTGGGTCGGTGGGGCGGGGCGGCGGCTCGCTCAACCGCCGTCGCTGCCGAGGACGGCGACGCCCCGCGGTTCGAGTGTCACGTGACGGACGAGGGGCCTTCGAACGTCGAGGAGGTCCCGGCGGTCGGCCGACAGCGTCACGTCGTGCGTGTCCCCGGTGTGGTTGAGCAGGATGAGGACGTCGTGATCCGCGCCGTGCCGGATCGCCGCCTGGATGCCGGTGTGCAGGCCGGGCAGAACGGGGGCGACTCCCGCGTCGGCGAGTGAGCGGTCGACGAGGACCCGCATCGTGCCGGGGTCGGGGCGGGTCGCGACGTAGCGGGCGGTCCCCCCGCCGTGGGTGTGCACCGTGGCCGCCGGGCGGTCGTCGTCCCAGTCGGGCCCGGCGAAGAAGAGCTCGGGGCGGGCGCCGGTGAGCTTGACGTCCTCGCGCCACAGGGACGCCGGCGCGGGGGCCGGGGCGTCTGCTTCCGGAGCGCGGAGAGGGACCGGCTCACCCTCTGCGGCCGGCCAGAACTCCTCGACCCGTACCCCCAGTACGTCGCCCAGCCGAGCGGGATAGCCGCCCGTGTGCACACGGTCGTGCTCGTCGACGATCCCCGTGAAGAAGGAGGCGAGCAAGGATCCCCCGCCCGCCACGAACGTGTTGATCCGCGCGGTGTTCTCGGCCGACAGCAGGTAGTGGCTGGGCAGCACGAGCAGCTTGTACGGGGAGAGGTCCGCGGAGGGATGGACGACGTCGATGCCGACCCCGGCTGCGAACAGGGGGGCGTAGTGGTCGAGGACGCGGTCGAGGCAGCGCACGCCGTCCGAGGGGTGCGAGTCGAGTTCCAGCGCCCACCAGTTTTCCCAGTCGAACATGATCGCGACCTCGTTGCGGATGCGCGTGCCGGCCAGCTCGGGAACCCGGGCCAGTTCACGGCCCAGCTCGCGCACCTCGGCATGCACCCTGGTCCCGGCCCCCGCGTGCGGAACCATGCCGGAGTGGAACTTCTCCGCGCCGCCGCGGGACTGCCTCCATTGGAAGTACATGACGGCGTCGGCGCCCTGTGCGACGGCCTGCCAGCTCCACAGGCGCATCTGGCCGGGGCTCTTGCCCCCGTTGCGGCCGCGCCAGTTGACGGCGGACGGGGCCTGCTCGGTCAGCAGCCACGGCTTCCCGCCGGCCGCGCCGCGCAGGAGGTCGTACGACAGCGCGGCGCCGATGTGGGCGGCCTCCCAGAGCGGGTCGGGGTAGCTGTCGAGGGCGAGGACGTCCATCTCGGGTGCCCAGGCGTGGACGTCGACCGACTTGTGTCCGGCGAGGAAGTTCGTGGTCACCGGTGTATCGGGGGTGATGCGGCGCAGCACGTCGCGTTCGAGGGTGAAGCAGGTGCGCAGGGCGTCGCTGCTGAACCGCTTGAAGTCGAGCTGCTGGGAGGGGTTGGGGTAGGTCGGTGCGGTGCGCGGCGGCAGAATCTGGTCGAAGGAGGTGTAGCGCTGCGACCAGAAGTCGGTGGACCACGCCTCGTTGAGCGCGTGGACGTCTCCGTACCGGGCCGCGAGCCAGTGCCGGAAGTCGGCGGCGGAGGTGTCGCAGAAGCACTCGGCGACATGGATGCCGTACTCGTTGCCGACATGCCACAGGCCCAGCGCCGGGTGGTCGCGGTAGTGCGCGGCGACGGCTTCGACCAGGCGGACGGCCCGGTCGCGGTAGACCGGGCTGGAGGGGCAGAAGTGCTGGCGGCCTCCCGGGGACAGGATGCCTCCGGAGGCGGTGACCGGCAGGATCTCGGGGTGCTCGACGGCGAGCCACGGGGGTGGCGACGCGGTCATGGTGGCCAGGTCGGCGGTGATGCCGTGAGCTGCCAGGTCGTCCATGACGGTGTCGAAGAAGCCGAAGTCGTAGGCGTCACGGACGGGCTCGACGCGGGCCCAGGCGAAGATGGCGAGGTTGACGAGGTTGACGCCCGCCTCGTTCATCAGGCGCAGGTCTTCGGCGCGGGTGGCCTCGTCCCACTGCTCTGGATTGTAGTCGCCGCCGAACCCGAGGCCGCCCAGTCGCGTGCCGAGGGCTCGGGCACGGTCGTGTGCCGGAGAGTTCATCTTGCCTACCCCTTCAGGTACTTCAGCAGGGCGTCACGCCTCATGAGCGGGTGTGCGCGTGCGCGTGTGTGCGTGTGCGTGTGCGTGTCCGCGTGTGCTGTACATGTCCGCGTGTGCGCTGCCGGGGGCGACGTTCGCCCGGCACCTCAGACCCGGGGCGGCGCCGCGCTGTCGCGCTCCACCAGGGTCGGCATGACCGACACGATGGACGAGTCCGTCGACGCGGCGCCCTCGATCTGGCCCAGGAGCCGGTCCACGCAGGCCGCGCCGACCCGGGAGAGGTCCTGGTCCACTGTGGTCAGCGGGGGGAGGAAGTAGGCGGATTCGGCGATGTTGTCGAACCCGATCACGCTCACGTCCTGCGGGACCGAGCGTCCTGCGTCGCGGAGCGCACGGACCATCCCGAGCGCCATCTGGTCGTTGGCGGCGAACACCGCGGTGGCCTCCGGTCGGCCGGCGAGTTCCCGGCCCGCCCGGTAGCCGCTCTCGGCGCTCCAGTCGCCGTGGACGGCCGGCGGGACCGGAGCGCCCGCCGTCAGGAGCGCGCGCTGCCATGCCTCGGCCCGGCGGCGTGCGGGGTGGGAGTCCTGCGGGCCGGCCAGGTGCCACACCGTGGTGTGGCCCAGTCCCAGCAGATGTGTCACGGCGATCTCCGCACCGGCCGCGTGGTCGGTGTGGACGCCGGGGTAGCGATGGTCGTCGCCGCCGTCGACCACCACGACCGGAAGACCCGAGGGGAGCACCAGTGAGCCGGTCAGGATCTGCGCCTCGTTCACGATGACCCCGTCGACCGCATGACCGCTCAGTCTCCGGAAGGCGTCCAGCACCGCTTCCTGGGTCGGTGCCTGCGGGACGACGACGTTGACCGAGTACTCGGTGGACTGGACGGCGGAGACGATCGACTCCAGCGTGCGTGCGTTTCCGTGCGCCGTGAGATCGAAGCTGATGACGCCGATCATCCGGAACTTGCCGGTGGCCAGCGCCCGGGCAGCGGTGTTGGGGCGGTACCCGAGCATGCGTACGGCTCGGACTACCTTGTCCCGGGTCGCGTCGTCGACGCGGGCGGTCGCGTTGACCACGCGGGAGACGGTCTGCGCCGAAACCCCTGCCATGGCCGCGACATCCGCCATCGACGGGGGCCTGGGGCGGTCCGCGGCCGGGGAGCGGGGCTTGCGTGGCCGCTGCCCATCCTTCGCCATGGTGCAGTTCCTCTCGCACGGTGGTGCCCAGGCACCTCTTGACCCTCATCATGTTTGCGCGAACATGCCGTGTTGGTCAACAGTCGGCCGAGCGCCTTCGAGTCGGGCCGGCAGTCCGCCCCCAGTCCTCCGACAGCGCGAATCCCCTTGAAAATCACGGCATCTGACGATGCACCAGAAGAGTTGGTCAAAACCCTTGACACTCTCTGAGAGCGATCGACACACTTCCGAACCGCGCCACCATGTTGGCGCTAACATGCATCGGAGGTCTTATCCGTGAGAGTCGTCCAAGCCCCGTTCGGCGATGGAGACACCGCCGACCGCCGCCGGGGACCGCGGTGAGACGCGGCGCTGTTCGGCGCAACCTCACCGCCCATGCGTTCCTCCTGCCGTTCCTCTGCGTCTTCGTCATCGGAGTCCTCGCCCCCCTGATGTACTCGGTCAACCTGAGCCTCTATCAGGAGCGCATGATCGGCGGGAGGGTCTTCACCGGGCTGGACAACTACACCAAGGCGTTCGAGGACAACCTGTTCCACGCCGGTCTCGGCCGCGTGGCACTCTTCTTCGCGATCCAGGTGCCGCTCATGCTCGGCCTCGCGACTGTTGCCGCCCTCGCGATCGACAGTGGGCGGTTGCGTGCGCCGGGACTGTTCCGGATCGGCATCTTCGTCCCCTACGCCGTTCCCGGTGTGGTCGCGGCACTGATGTGGGGCTACCTGTACGGCGACCGCTTCGGCCTCGCCGGCGAGATCGGCGACCTCCTGCACACCGAGGTGCCCGACCTGCTCTCCGAGAGCTGGATGCTCGCGTCGATCGGCAACATCGTCACGTGGTCCTACGTCGGCTACAACATGCTGATCTTCTACGCCGCGCTGCGGTCCGTCCCCCGGGAGCTGTACGAGGCGGCCGAGGTCGACGGCGCCGGAGCCCTGCGCAAGGCGATCAGCATCAAACTGCCCGCCCTGCGCCCCGCCCTGCTGATGGCCACGACGTTCTCGGTGATCGGCAGCTTCCAGCTCTTCAACGAGCCGAGCGTCCTGCAGTCCCTGGCGCCCGCCGCCGTCTCCACGAACTACACCCCCAACATGTACGCGTACAGCCTTGCCTTCGACGGACGGCAGTTCAACTACTCGGCCGCCGTAGCGGTGCTGCTCGGCCTGGTGACCGTGCTCGTCGCGTACGCGGTCCAGCGCACGACCGCCCGTAGGGAGCGCATGCTGTGACCACTGCCGCGCCCGCAACCGCCGACGGGTCCGCCGGGGCGTCGACCGCGGAGGCGTCCCGCCGCACCGCCTCCCGGCGCCGGGGCTCCCGGGGCCATGCCCGTCGGCGCCGCCCGGGCGGGTCCACGTCCTTGACCGTGGCGATGGGCCTGATGCTCGCGTACACGCTGATCCCCCTGCTCTGGCTCGCCGTCAGCGCGACGAAGTCCAACCAGACCCTCTTCGATTCGCCCGGCCTGTGGTTCGGGGACGGCTTCCACCTGCTGGAGAACATCCGGGACGTCTTCACCTACGACGACGGGATCTACCTGCGCTGGTTCGGCAACACACTGCTCTACTCGGTGGTCGGTGCGGGCGGGGCCTCGATCATCGCGACGATGGGCGGGTACGCCCTGGCCACGTACGACTTCGTGGGCCGGCGGGTGCTCTCGGCCGTGGTCATCGGGGCGATCTCGATCCCGGCGTCCGCACTCGCGGTCCCCACGTACCTGCTGTTCAGCGACATGGGCATCGTCAACACACCGTGGGCGGTCCTGCTGCCCTCCCTCGCCAGCCCTTTCGGGCTCTACCTGATGCGCGTGTACGCGACCGAGGCCGTTCCCGACGCGATGCTGGAGGCCGCGCGCATCGACGGCGCCGGCGAGCTGCGCATCTTCCTCACCATCTCGCTGCGCCTGCTGGCTCCCGGCTTCGTCACCGTGCTGCTGTTCACCCTCGTCGCCACCTGGAACAACTACTTCCTGCCGCTGATCGTGCTCAACGACCCGGAGCTGTTCCCCCTCACGGTCGGGCTGCGCCAGTGGGACTCCCTCGCGCAGGGCGGCGCCGGCGCCGGCGCCACACCGATCCTCCCTCTGGTGATCACCGGCAGCCTGCTGGCGATCGTCCCGCTGATCGTCGCGTTCCTCTTCCTCCAGCGGTTCTGGCAGTCAGGGCTGGCCGCCGGCGGCGTCAAGCAGTAGCAGTGCCCCCCTCTCACCGTCCGGAAGGCAAGGATTCGAAAATGAGCAGGTTCCCAGGGACGTCGGCTCTCGTCCGCTCCGTCACCGCCGCCACCGCCGCGGCCCTCGCCCTTTCCCTCGCCGCGTGCGGCGGCGGCTCCGGCACGTCCGACCGCGGTCAGCAGGGCGACCCCGCGGCCGTGCGGGCCGCGCTGGACAAGCCCGCCGAGATCACTTTCTGGACCTGGGTCCCGAACATCGACAAAACGGTCGCGCTGTTCGAGAAGAAGTACCCGAAGGTCAAGGTCCACCTCGTCAACGCGGGCCGGTCCAAGGACGAGTACACCAAGCTGACCACCGTCCTCAAGGCGGGCACGGGCGCCCCGGACGTCGCGCAGATCGAATACTTCGCACTCCCCCAGTTCGCGATGAGCAAGTCGCTGGTCAACCTCGCCGACTACGGTGCTGCCGGACTCGAGGAGAAGTTCGCCGAGTCGGCCTGGTCCCAGGTCCGCCTCGCGGACGGAATCTACGGCATACCCCAGGACTCCGGACCGATGGCGATGTTCTACCGCAAGGACGTCCTCGACCGGTTCGGCGCGACGCCGCCGACCACGTGGGAGGAGTACAGCGCGCTGGCCAAGAAGATCCGCGACGCCGATCCGAGCGTCCGGATCACGTACGTGGACCCCGGCGACGCGGGCACGTCCAACAGCCTGATCTGGGACTTCGGCGGCAAGCCGTACACCGTGGGCGGCGCCACCGACGTCACCGTCAACCTCAAGGACGACAGCGGCGCCAAGGCCTACGCCGACACCTGGGGCCCGCTGATCGAGAACAAGCTGGTCGACTCCACCGCGAGCTGGAACGAGGAGTGGTGGAAGTCGATGGCCTCCGGCAGGTACGCGACCTGGCTGGCCGGCGCCTGGGCGCCGGCCGTTCTGGAGCAGAACATCCCGCAGAGCAGGGGCCAGTGGTCGGTCGCGCCCATGCCGGGCGGGGTCAGCGCGGAGAACGGCGGCTCGTCGGTCGCGGTCACCACGCAGGCGAAGAACAAGGCGGCCTCGGTGGCCTTCGCCCAGTGGCTCAACTCCGACCCGGAGGCAGTCAGGTCGCTCAACTCCGAGGTGGGCCTGTTCCCCGCGACCAGGCTGCTGCTCGACGATCCCGGCTTCCGCAGCGCCGAGGTGCCGTTCTTCCCTGGCAGCAAGCCGAACGAGACCTTCGCCGACATGTCGAAGGCCGTGCGTCCCGGCTGGCAGTACCTGCCGTTCCAGGTCTACGCGAACAGCGTCTTCAAGGACTCCGTCGGCCAGGCCCTGCAGCCCGGCGGAAATCTGCCCGGTGCGCTGGCCACCTGGCAGGAACGGCTGAGGGCCTACGGCAAGGAACAGGGTTTCACCGTGAAGTAGCCCGAGGTCGCCCGTCCCGTTCAGCGGCGGGCCGCCGGGACCCGAGACCGTCCGGCCCGCCCGTCCACCACACCGGAGAGACCCCAGGTATGACGACGTTCGAACTCCCCCTCCTCGACGGGGAACACTGGTGGGGCGGAGCTGTCGCCGAAGGGCGGCACATGCCGTACCCCGACGGCTACACCTTCGACCTGCGTGACGTACTGGCCAACCAGGGCATGCCGCTCCTGCTCTCCGACCGCGGCCGCTGGGTGCACAGCGAGCGCACCTTCACCTTCACGATCCGCGACGGCCGGCTGACCGTCCACGCGCACGAACCGGGCGCGGTCGTCGAGCACGGCGAGGGGCACGGCGGTCTGCGCGAGGCTTACCGCCAGGCGATCACCCGCCACTACCCTCCGTCCGGAACGATGCCGGACCCCCTGCTCTTCGCCGCACCGCAGTACAACCTGTGGATCGAGACCGTCTTCGAACCGACCCAGGCGAAGGTACTGGCGTACGCGGAGCGCTTGCTCGCGGAGGGCTTCCCGCCCGGCGTGCTCATGATCGACGACCGGTGGAGCAACGACTACGGGGACTGGACCTTCCATCCCGGGCGCTTCCCCGATCCGGCGGGCATGGTCTCCCGGCTCCACCGGCTCGGCTTCAAGGTGATGCTGTGGCTCGTGCCCTACGTAACCCCGGACTCCCCCACCGCCCGGCAGCTGGGCGACCAGGGCCTGCTGATCCGCGACACCGGCACCGGCGCGGACGGGCGGGCCGGGGTCGCCGCATGGTGGAACGGGTGGAGCTCCGGCCTCGATCTGCTCAATCCCCGGGCGCGGGCGTGGCTCACCGGCCGCCTGGAAGCCCTGCGTGACGACATCGGCATCGACGGGTTCAAGTTCGACGGCGGCGACGCGCCCTGGTGGCGCTCGCTCGGGTGCGCGGACCCCGAGGCGTACACCCACGCGTGGAACCGCTTCGGTGCCGACTGGCCGCTCAACGAGTTCCGTGACGCGTGGCGCGCCGCGGGCCTGCCGCTCGCACAGCGCCAGCAGGACAAGTACCACCTGTGGGAGGGGCGCTTCGGGCTGGCCAGCCTGATCCCGAACGCCCTGGCCCAGGCGCTGACCGGACATGCGTTCACCTGTCCCGACATGATCGGGGGCGGTGAGTTCCGTTTCGTCCCGGGGGAGGACGGCGAGGGTTTCGACGAGGAGCTGTTCGTCCGCTACTCCCAGATCGCCGCGCTGTTCCCCATGATGCAGTTCTCGGCAGCGCCCTGGCGCGTGCTCTCCGCCGACGGCCTCGCCCTCGTCCGCGCGGCCGCCCGCCTGCACACCGAGCTGGCCCCGGAGATACTCGCTCTCGCCGCGCACGCCGCGGCCACGGGCGAACCGATCCAGCGGCCCCTCGAATGGTCCTTCCCCCACCAGGGCTATGCGACGGTCACCGACCAGTTCATGCTGGGCGACAGCCTGATGGTGGCTCCCGTGGTGACCAAGGGCTCGGCCGGGCGTGAGGTCCTCATCCCGCCGGGCACGTGGCTGGCCGACGACGGCCGGTCGTACGTCGGCCCGGCCACGGTGTGGATCGACGCGCCCCTGTCCCGGCTGCCGTATCTGCGGAACACGGCTGCGCCGAAGGAGTGAAGCCCTGCCGGGGCGTGCGGTGACCCCCGCCAGGCTCCGGGGTTCCGGGGTCCGGGGTCCGGGGTCCGGATCAGACTCCGGGGTCCGGATCCCCCGGAGCCGGTCCGGTGGTGGCACGGATCACCAGCTCGGGATCGAAAAGCAGTTCCCCGACGGGTACGTCCCGGTTGCTGACCAGTGCCAGTACGCTGCGGCCCACCTCCAGCGCCAGTCTGTCGGCGGGCTGGCGCACCGTGGTCAGGGGCGGGTCCGTGAACTCGGTGATGGCGGAACCGTCGTAACCCACCACCGACACGTCGCCGGGCACGGAGCGCCCCTGGCGCCGGACGCCCCGGATCGCGCCGAGTGCCATGTAGTCGCTGGCCGCCACGATCGCTGTGGCACCCAGCGTCAGCAGCGGGCCGACGGCGGCCTGGCCGCCCTCCACCGTGTAGGACTGCCGTACCACCCAGCGCTCCGGCTCCTCGATGCCCCGCTTGGCCATGGCCTCCAGGAAGCCCCGGACGCGGCGGTCGGCGGGCTGGTTGCCCGCAGGGCCCGAGGCCATCCCGATCCTCCGGTGGCCCAGCCGGTGGAGGTGGTCGACGGCGAGTTCGGCGGCGAGCGCGTCGTCCGTGGAGAAGACCGGGGTGGGAACCCCGTCCGCGAACTCGCCGTTGATCCCGACATAGGGGACCCGGCGCTGGCGCAGCAGCTCGTACGTCTCGGTGTCGGCGCCCTCGACGGTGTTGGAGGCGGACAGGAAGACGACGGCCGCGATGCCCTTGTCGACGAGCGCGGAGATGAAGTCCCGTTCCTGCACTCCGCCCGGGAAGGCGGGGCACAGGACCGTCTTCAGCCCGTGCGGGGCCAGTGCCGACTCGATGCGCTCGGCCACGTCCGCGAAGAACGGGTTGGAGACGAACTCAGTGATCACTGCCACCAGTTGGCCCTGCGTCTGACGCTCGTAGCCGAGCTCCGCCATGGCCTGTTCGACCGCGTCCCGGGTCTTCTTCGACACGCCCTGGCGTCGGTTGATCACCCGGCTGACGGTCGCCTCGCTGACCCGGGCGCGAGCTGCGACCTCGGTGATCCCGACCTTCATCGCGGTCCTTCCGTGATCGTGAGCGATGCCAGACCGCCGCGCGGCACGGCCAGCGAGCGTGCTCCCTCCGGCAGATACGCCGGCGGACCGTCCATGATACGGCCGTCCGGCCCGTGGACCACGCCCTGGATCCGGGCCCCCCCGCCCCGCACCTCGACCATCACCCGGTCCCGGTCGGAGCCGTTGACCAGGTGGAAGTGCCGGTGTGCGGCGAAGTCCAGCGGAACGACCCGGTCGCCGTGCACGCTCAGCAGACAGTGGTCGCCGGCGCTCGCCCGCACCAGCGGGTACAGCTCGTCGGGCCGGCCCGGTTCGACCTCCCCGTCCAGCAGCAGCTCGCGGTGGAGCCGCCACTGGCGCAGCCAGAAGCCGACCGCCTCCCGGTGCGCCGCCGGCACCCGGTCCAGCCGTACGGAGATCTGCGGGACCGCGTGCAGGGCCCCGATCAGCTGCCGGGCCACCGCGGTCACGGGCGCGTCCGGTGACCACAGGAGCATGTCGGAGTGGACGGCGCCGCCGACGGCGAGCAGTGAGGTGTCGAGGGTGCGGACCCGGTTCGCGGTCGCGTCCGCCGGGCAGTCGAAGGAGCGCAGCATGTTGCCGAAGGGAGCCATGCCGGGTCCCGTGTAGGGCTGGCGCAGTTCCAGCAGCAGGCCCGGGCGTACGGCTTCCAGCGCCGCGCGCAGTTCCGCCAGCAGGGCCACCATGGCCTGTCCGACGTCACCCGCGCCGTCGTCCGCGTACACCATGGCCTGGTCGAGGAAGTCGAGCTTCAGCCCGTCGAGTCCGTACGCCCGGACCAGCCGGACGCAGAGCCCCACGACGTGGGCGCGTACTTCGGGGCGCCGCGGGTCGAGCACGTGCGCGCCGGGCACGGTGGCGGCGGCGGGCGCGCAGGGCGCCCACCGGTCGTGGCAGGCGGCCTCGGAGCCGAGCAGCAGGGGCGCCACCCAGGCCAGGTAGCGCAGCCCGCGGGCCCGGACCCGGGCCACGTGTCCGGCGAAGTCCGGGAACTTGGCCCGGTCGGGCATCCAGTCCCCGCAGCCCGCGTAACCGCGCCCGTGGCCCAGTTCCTGCCAGCCGTCGTCCAGGATCAGCGCGCCGCAGCCGAGGCCCGCGGCCAGTTCGGCCTGGGTTTCGACGGCCGCCGCGCTGACGTCCTGGTTGAAGGCGTACCAGGTGGAGTAGACCGGGGTGCGGGCCGCGTCGGGCACCGGCATGGGGGCGAGCGCGGTGGCGAACCAGGCGCGCAGGGCCCGCGCGGCGACGGCCACGGACGGTGAGCGGGGGACGAGCAGGAGCCGGTGGGGCTCCGGTGAGGCGGGCAGGCGGAGGTGGACGACGTGGGTGTCGTTCTCCTCGGACACGCCGAAGCGCAGGGTCGCCTCGGGGACCGGGTCGGCGGCGGCGAAGGTGAGGATCGTGGTGCCGGTGTGGTCGTACAGGCATCCGGCGGCGTGTCCGTCGACGAGCGAGACCCGGGAGCGGCCCTCCCAGTCCGCGAGGAGCGTGCGCCGCCAGCCGCCCTGGGGATGCCAGTATCCGGCGGCGTCGCCCAGGGGCACGGAGAAGCGGATCTCGACGGGGGCGCCGTCGGCCCGCACCTCCAGCACGTGCAGTCCGGCGGTGAGTTCACCCAGCGACCAGGCGGGGCGGATGCCCGGGGTGGGGGACAGGACGGCGATCGAGACGCCGTCGAGCAGGGGCTCGTGGCGGGCGGGCGCCAGCCCCGCGGTGGTCACGGCCTCGGTGCCGTCCGCCGGGGCGGTGGTGGTCTGCACAGTCACTCCTTCACGGCGCCGGCGAGCAGGCCGGACACGAACTGGCGCTGGAGCGCCAGGAATACGAGGGCCATCGGGATCGCGGCGGCCGCGGTTCCCGCGAGGATCGCGCCGTAGTCGGTCTGGTCGAGGCCCTGGAGGGAGGCCAGGGCCACCGGGATGGTGTACGAAGCGCTGTCGCGCAGGACGATCAGCGGCCAGATGAAGTCGTTCCACTGGTAGAGGAAGAGGAAGATCGACAGGGCGGCCAGCGCGGGCTTCATCGGCGGGAGCACGACCTTCCAGAACAGTCGCAGTTCCCCGCAGCCGTCGATGCGTCCCGAGTCGAGGAGTTCGTCGGGGAGCGCGGCCATCGACTGGCGCATCAGGAAGATGCCGAAGGGCAGGGCCAGGTTGGGCATGATCACGGCCTGGTACGTGTTCAGCCAGCGCAGCTCGGCCATCATCTGGAAGAGCGGTACGAGGGTGACCTGGGCGGGGATGACGAGCCCCAGCATGAGCAGCCCGAACAGCGCCTCGCGGCCTCGGAAGCGGTACTTGGCGAAGCCGTACCCGGCCAGGGCGCAGACGACCCCGGCGCACAGGGTGTAGACGACCGCGATGAAAAGGGAGTTGAGGACCACCCGGCCGAACCGGGCGGTTTCCTGGAGCGTCTGGAGGTTGGCCGCGAGGTGTCCGCCGGGCAGCAGCGGCGGCGGGCTGTCGAAGATCTCCGTGGAGCTGTGGGTGGCGGCGACCACGAGCCAGTAGAAGGGGAGCACGAAGGCGGCGAGCGCGATCGCGAGTCCGGAGGTCAGCAGGATGCTCCTGCCGCGGTGGCGGGCGGCGGTCATGGCTTCTCCCCCAGGAGGCGGAACTGGATCACGCCGAGGATGCCGATGAGGACGGCCAGGGCGTAGGCGATCGCGGAGGCGTACCCGAAGTCGAAGTATTTGAAGGCGTTCTGGTACAGGTACAGGCCGATGGTCAGGGTGGCGTTGTCCGGGCCGCCGCCGGTCAGTACGTACGGCTCGTCGAAGATCTGCAGGGTGCCGATGGTGGAGAGCACCGTGGTGAGCAGGAGCGCGGGGCGCAGACCCGGCAGGGTGACGTGGCGGAAGGAGGTCCAGGCGCCGGCCCCGTCCACTGCCGCGGCGTCGTACAGCTCGGCGGGCACGGACTGCAGGCGGGCGAGCAGGATCACCGCGTTGTAGCCGGTGTAGTGCCAGGTCAGTGCGAGACCGAGGGAGACCTTCGCCCACAGGGGGTCGGTCAGCCACGGCACGGGGTCCGCGCCGAGGTGGTCCAGCAGCCAGTTGATCAGCCCGTAGTCCTTGCTCAGCAGGACGGAGAACAGGATGCCGTAGGCGACCAGGCCGGTGACCATCGGCAGGAAGAAGCCGAGCCGGAAGACCGCACGGCGGCGCAGCAGGGTGGAGTTCAGGGCCACGGCGAGCCCGGTGGCGAGGGCCAGCATGAGGGGCACCTGGACGACGAGGATCACCGAGGTGTTCTTCAGGGCTGTCCAGAACAGCGGATCGCCCATCAGCCGGGTGTAGTTCTCTGCGCCGACGAACCGCTCGGTCCCGCCGACGGTCTTGTGGAGGCTGATCACGAAGGACCGGACGATGGGATAGACCTTGAAGGCCGCGAACAGCAGCAGCGCGGGCAGCACGAACAGGTACGGGGCGACGCGGCGGCGCGGCCGTGGCCTCGGGGCCGCCCCCCGGGAGGGGGCGGCCAAGGCCGTGCGGCCGGTGAGCGTCGTGGTCATCGGGAGACCTTGCGTCCGGTCTGCCGGGCGAGCTGGTCGGCGGCCTCCCCCAGCACCTTCGCCGGGTCCGCGCCTCCCAGGAGCACCTTGGACTGGGCGTCGGTGACCAGCTTGAGGGCGCGGGCGTAGTCGGCGGTGTAGTTGAAGGCGGACGAGGGGGCCTTGAGGGCTTCAAGAAAGACCTCCCCCTTCTTCTGACCGCTGAAGAACGGCGAGGGCTCGTGGAAGACCGCGTCGTCGTACGCCTCCATGAGGGCGGGGGCGATGCCCTTGCCCTTGTAGATCTGCACCTGGGAGGAGGGGCGGGTGAGGACGAACTCGATGAAGGACCAGGCGGCGGCCTGGTGCTTGCTGCTGCCCGCGACGGCGAGGTGGGTGGAGTTGACCATGGCCGCGGTGGAGCCGCCCCGGCGTACGGCCGGGGGAAGCCGAACCTTCCACTTCCCCGCTTCCCCGGGCACCTGCTCCTCGACGACGCCGCCGAACCAGGTGGGCATGGGCAGGACGGCCGCGGTCCCTTGCTTCAGGGAGGTCATCAGGGTGTTCCAGCCGCCGGAGAGGTCACTGACCAGGTCGGCGTCGTTCATCGTCTTGATGAGCGTCATGGCCTTCACGGCCTCCGGGGAGCCGAGGGTGATGTCCCCGGCGAGGTTGAAGTAGAAGGTGCCCTGCAACTGCAGGAGCATCTGGAAGAAGTTGGCGGCGTCGGCCTGCGAGGCGGGCTTGTCGATGCCCAGCAGGTGGGCGCCGGTCTTCTGCTTGATCTCCTTGCCGGCCTCGATGACTTCCTCCCAGGTCTGGAGGGCGCCGGCGTCGACCCCGGCCTTCTCGAAGATGTCGGCGCGGTAGTAGAAGCCCGCCGAGTTCGCCTCCCAGGGAAGGGCGTTGACGCGTTTGCCGTCGGGGGACACGGTCTGCCACAGGCCCTGGGCGAAGGCGTCCCGGTAGGCGTTCGCACCCAGCGGGCCGAGGTCGGCAAGGCCGCCGGGGAACTTCTCCACGTAGCCCGGCAGGTAGTCGACGCCGATGTGCAGGACGTCGGCGAGGCCCTGGCCCCCGGCCGCCAGACCGGTGGTGATCTTGTCCCAGATCGCCGGGTTGCCGATGTCCTCGACCGTCACCTCTATTTCCGGGTACTTCTTGTTGAACTCCGGGAGGAGGGCCTTCATCTCGGCGGCCGGCCCCTGCCAGGACCAGACCGAGATCCTGCCCTTGTGCTTCTCGCCGGTGGTTCCGCCCTGGCCCGTGTCGCCGGTCCCGGAGCAGGCGGTCAGGCCGGTGAGCCCGGCTCCCGCAGCGATCGCTCCGCCGATCTTCAGCACTCTTCGACGTTCCAGTTCCATTGCTGAACACTCCTGCTCGCACCGTTGGAAGCCCGACTGGCCGGGACTGTAACAACGTCAACTCTCGACTTGCAAGAGTCAGATGAAAACTTTCAGTCCTATCCTGCAAGCGATTCTGGTGAGAGCCGTTGCAAACCTTCAGGGCCGGTTGCTAGCGTGCCGCGCGCCCAGCTCACCTCAGACCGGTCGCCCCACCACACCCCGGGAGAACCCGATGACGCGTTCCCGTGTGTCACTGCTGTCCGCTCTCGCCCTGCTCGTCCCGCTCACCCCACTCGCCCCGCTCGCCGTCGCCGGCCCCGCCACGGCGGCGCCCGCGGGCACCGCCACCGGGCAGGCCGCACCCCACGCGCCCGCCACGCCCGCCGCGCCCGCCCCGCTCACCGTCGTCAACCCCGGCTTCGAACAGGGCAGTACGGGATGGCAGTTCACCTCCGGCACCGGGGTCGCCACGAACTACCCGCACGGCGGGGGGCGGCTCGCGTATCTGGACGCCGGGTCCGGCATGAAGGTGTCCCAGACCGTGACGGCCACGGGCCCGGGCGCCTACGACATATCCGCCTGGATCGCGACGGGCGGGCCGAACGGCCGGTACGTCGCCCGCGTCAACGGCGTGGTCGCCGCGGCGCAGACCCTGCCCGGCAGCTCCAACTACCGGCGCTACACGCTCAGCCGGATCTCCCTCACCCCCGGCGACAGACTGGAGATCGCCTTCGAGTCGGGGGACTCCTGGGTCAACGCCGACGACGTGATGCTCTCCCCCGCCTCCCCTGCGGACCCCCGGATCAGCTCCTCCGACCCGAAGGTCGTCGAGATGTTCGACTGGTCCAAGCGGAAGGCCAACAGCTGGGTCCACCTGCCCGGGACCCAGGGCCCGCTCAACGTCGACGAGAACAACACCGGCGGCAGCGGCACCGGCATCTACGCCGCCTCCTACTGGGCCGGCTACGCCAACCGCAGCGGCTACTACTCGCGCGACATGGCCCACCAGCTGGCCGGCGCCGGGGTCCTCGGCCTGCATGCGGAAAACAAGGCGATGCTCCGCTCCTTCGCCGCGTCCGCCACTCCCGCGCACAAGTACTACCCGGCGTGGGCGTTCAACTTCGACGCGAAGACCTACCTGTCGATCGACTACAAGAGCCCCACGAACTTCGTCCGCGAGGTGCCCGCCACGTTCGAGCTGGTACAGAAGTCCGAGGAGGCGTACCGCTGGAGCGGGGACCGCTCGTACGTCGACGACCCGGCCCTGTGGGACTTCTACCGGCACGCCACCGACGAGTTCGTCACCCTGCACGACGGACTCAAGGACAACGGCGCGGTCAAGGTGGCCGAGGGCACCGGCAAGGGCATCTTCCAAGGCACGGCCAGCTACAACGAGCAGAGCAGCGAGCCGCTCGCCGAGGCCGGCGACGCGATCGGCTCCCAGTACCAGGCGTACCTGGCGATGGCCTCGCTCGCCCGGGCCAAGGGGGACTGCACACTCGCGGACCGGTACGAGACCAAGGCGCGGGACCTGAAGGCGTACTTCAACTCGGCCTGGAGCGGAACCGGTTCGGGCGCGGACATGGTGCGCGGCTACACCACGGACGGCCGCGCACTGACCGGCTGGGGCAAGGAGAACAGCTGGTTCATGCCGATGAAGCAGATCGTCGAACCCGGTGCCCGCCGTGAGGCCTACCTGGACTACATCGACCAGCAGGCCTCGGGCTCGGGCCGTCCCTCCAACGTCGAAGCCCTCACCTACCTGCCGGACACGTTCTTCCGGAACAACCGCAACGACACCGCCTGGAAGTGGATGAAGGACGTCTACGACCGCAAGGACGTCCAGCACGTGAACACCAGGCAGGGCACCAACGGGGACTACCCGGAGGTCTCCTTCACCCTGCTCGGCCAGACCGTCGAGGGCCTGATGGGAGTCACCCCCAACGCGCCGGCGCGCACCCTGAGCACCCAGTCCCGGCTGCCGTCGGGCATGGACTGGCTGCGGATCGACGACCTGCGGGTCGGCGGCTCGGCCTTCTCCCTGCGCCACGACGGGGCGACGAAGTCCTCGCTCACGCACGGCTCGGGCAGCGCCCCGTACACCTGGGAGGCCCGGTTCCCCGGTACGTTCGCGACGGTCACGGTCGACGGGGTGTCCCAGCCGGCCCGCACCAAGGTGATCGACGGGGTGACGTACACCTACGTGACCCCGGTCGTGGCCCCGGGCCGCACGGTCACGGTGCAGGTCGGCTGAGGCCCGCCCGGGACGGGCCGGTCGCGGCGGGCGGCCGGCCCGCGCCCGGCGGTGCACGGACCCGAGGGCTGCCACGGGCCCGCGCCCGGCGGTGCACGGACCCGAGGGCTGCCCCTCGATCCCCGGCGGGTCGGCGCTTAGCCTGGAGAGATGGGTGGTGAACCCGTCACGCTGTTCCTCGCCGGGGACGTGATGCTCGGCCGGGGTGTCGACCAGATCCTGCCGCACCCCGGCGACCCGGCCCTGCCGGAGGCGTACGTCACCGATGCCCGCACGTACGTCGAGCTGGCGGAGGCGGTGAACGGCGCGATTCCGCGTCGGGCGCCCTTCTCCTGGCCGTGGGGAGAGGCGCTGGACCTCCTCGACGCGGCCGCGCCCGACGCCCGGATCCTCAACCTGGAGACATCCGTCACCCAGAGCGACGACGTCGCCCCCGGCAAGGCCGTCCACTACCGGATGCACCCCGCCAACCTGCCCTGTCTGGCCGCCGCCCGCCCCGACGCCTGCGCCCTCGCCAACAATCACGTCCTGGACTACGGCCGCCGCGGGCTGGCCGAGACCCTGGACTCCCTCGCCGCCGCAGGACTGCGGACGGCGGGGGCGGGCCGGGACCTGGCCGCGGCGCGGCGGCCCGTGGCCCTCTCCCTCTCCGGCGGCCGGCGCCTGCTGGTCTTCTCCCTGGGCATGGCGTCCAGCGGTATCCCCCACACATGGGCGGCCACCGCGGACCGGAGCGGGATCGACCTCTCCGACGAGGCCTCGGAGGCGGCCGCGGCCGAGGTGGCCGGCCGTGTCCGGCGGGCGAAAGGGGCCGGCGACCTCGTGGTCGTCTCGATCCACTGGGGTTCCAACTGGGGCTACGCCGTCCCCCGCGATCAGATCCGCTTCGCGCACGCACTCGTCGACGGTGGCGCGGACGTCGTCCACGGGCACTCCTCGCACCATCCGCGACCGTTCGAGGTGTACCGGGGACATCCGGTCCTCTACGGCTGCGGCGACCTGATCGACGACTACGAGGGCATCGGCGGCCACGACCGGTACCGGGACGATCTGCGGCTGCTGTACCTCCTCTCGCTGGAACCGGACACCGGGCGGCTCCATCACGCCCGCCTCGTCCCCCTTCAGGCCCACCGGATGCGCCTGCGGCGCGCCTCGCGTGAGGACACCGACTGGCTCCGCGAGGTTCTCGCCCGCACCGGCAGCCCGTTCGGCACCGGCATCACCCACGACCCGGAGGGCACCCTCACCGTCCGTCCGTCGCCGGGGTCCTGACGTCCTGACACCGCACAGGAGGGGACGGACGAGGAATTGGTCGCGGGTCGTCGCGCATGCATGATGGGGCCGCAGACTGGATCATCCGGTGATCGCAGGGCGTAGTGGAGTCACGTGATCGGGTGAACCGTTCCTGCTCTGCCCTCACCTACAGGTGGCCCGCTCAGCGCGCCGCCGTTTCATGCGCAAGGAATTTCCCTGATGACTGTCAACTCCTCGTCCGCCCAGCCAAGCGGGTCGTGGCCGGCCGGTCCGGCCACGGGCCAGACCCCTCCCGGCTTCGGTCCCCAGCCGCCCGCGGGATGGCCGGCGTCCGGTCCCGGCCCCGCGTACCCGGGGGCGGCGGCGATGACGTGCCGCCATTGCGGGGCGTTCCCGGCGGCCCCGGTGACCTTCCGTCTCCACCAGGGCGTGCTGGTGCTGATGCGGTTCCACAAGATGGAAGGCCCCTTCTGCCGCGGGTGCGGCACCTCGTTCTTCCGCGAGATGACCGCGCGGACGCTGTGGCAAGGATGGTGGTCGCCGCTGTCGCTGGTGCTGTTCACGCCGTTCACGCTCATAGCCAACCGGGTGGCACTGGGGAAGGTGAACCGGCTGCCCGAGCCGACCGGCGGCCACGTGCGACTGCAGACCGGGGCGCCGGTGCTGAAGCGCGCGACGAGCCTTGCCGTGCTGCTGCCCGTGGCCTGGCTGATCTGGGTGATCGCCAACATCATCAACGACGTCACTTCCTGAGCCGGTGTCCGCGGGCGGACGTCGGCCGGCGGACATCAGCCGACGTACGTCCGCGGCCTCCTGCGGTTCGACGAGGCTGTCCGGCCCCCCTCCGCATGAGCAGCAGGCCGTTCACGGCCCGCCGGAGCGACCCATCGCCTCTCCGTGAGCCGGCTCGGACACGACGTGCACGACGAGGCCCCGGGACGGATGTCCCGGGGCCTCGTACGGTCACCGTCCACCCACCCACCCACCGACGGCGGGCGCGGGGCGGAGCGGCTGTTTCACCGAGCTATTTCACCGAGCCCGCCATCACGCCCTGGACGAAGTGCCGCTGGAAGGCGAAGAAGACGATCAGCGGGACCACCAGGGACAGGAACGCCCCCGGCGCGAGGACGCCGATGTTGCTACCGAACTGCCGCATCTGGGACTGCAGCGCGACCGTGAGCGGCTGGGACCCGCTGTCCGCGAAGAGCAGCGCCACGAGCATGTCGTTCCAGACCCAGAGGAACTGGAAGATGGCCAGGCTCGCGATGGCCGGGCGGCCGAGCGGCAGGACGAGCCGGGAGAAGATCCGCCACTCGCTGCCGCCGTCCATCCGGGCGGCTTCCAGCATTTCGCAGGGTATCTCGGCGAAGTAGTTGCGCAGCAGGAAGATCGCGAACGGCAGCCCGTATGCGACGTGGAAGAGGACGACGCCCGCGATCGAGCCGAACAGTCCCACCGCACCGAAGAGTTTCGCCACGGGCAGCAGACCGATCTGCACGGGGACGACCAGCAGTCCGACGACCACCAGGAAGATGCCGTCCCGGCCGGGGAACTCCAGCCACGCGAAGGCGTATCCGGCGAGAGCCGCGATGCCGACCACCAGGACGGTGGTGGGCACCGAGATCAGGACGGTGTTCACGAAAGCCGCCGCGATGCCGGAGTCCTTCAGCAGGGCGCCGTAGTTGTCCAGGGACAGCTGGGACGGATCGGTGAGCGCGGTCCACCAGCCCTCGGAGGCGTTGTCCCGCTCGGAGCGCATCGACGACAGGAGGAGGCCCGCCAGCGGGGTGATCCATACGAGGGCGACCAGGATCAGCGCGCCCTGGACTGCGGAGTTGCTCAGCAGGCGCGACAGCCGGCTCCCGCGCCGCGACCCGGGGGCGGACGAGACGGGGCTGGGCCGGACGGTCACCGTCCGCCGCCTGGAAGCCCGCCCGGTCGGTCGACGCTCGATGGTGCTGTGGCCGCTCATGCTCCACTCCTTCGGAAGCGCCGGATGTTGAAGATCATCGCCGGGACGACGAGCAGGAGGAGCACCACGCTGAGCGCGCTGCCGAGTCCCTGGTCGTTACCGCCGCCGAAGGAGACCAGCCACATTCGGGTGGCCAGCACGTTCGCTTCTTCCAGGACCGGTCCGGGCGCGATGATGTACACGAGGTCGAAGACCTTCATCACGTTGATCACCAGCGTCACGAAGACGACGGTGAGCACCGGTGCGAGCAGCGGCACGGTGATCTTTCGGAAGATCTGGCCCTCGCTGGCGCCGTCCATCCGCGCGGCCTCCAGCGCGTCGCGCGGGATGGCCGCGAGGCCGGCGCCGATCAGGACCATCGCGAAGCCGGTCCACACCCACAGGTAGGCGCCGATGATGGCCGGCGTCACCAGTGCCGGACCGAGCCAGTTCACTCCCTGGTAGGGGGCGGCGAAGTTCGCCGCGGGCAGCCTGACGGTGTACTCGCCGTCGGCCAGCCCGGTGAAGCGGAACGACCCGTCGGCGGCGCTGGTGACGGTCGCGGCCACCCGGCCGTCCCGTACGGCCTCGACCGTCATGCCGGGCAGCCCCTTCTCCCCCGGGTCGACCTTGCCCGGCGTGCCGGCGCCGCCGGGGGCGAAGTCGAGGTAGACGACTCCCCCGATGCCGTCCGTGCCCGGCGCCGCGGCGGCCGCGGCCTTCGCCCCGACGGGCATCGCGTCGGGCGCCACCCCGACGAAGCCGAGGCTGACCGAGCGGCCGGGGCGTACGGTCTCCCCGGTGCTGTACGGGCCGCCCGCCCGGCCCGTCAGGCCTTGGTCCTCCCGGGCGCGGGCGGTCGGGTAGGCGGCGGCGTCGTTGAAGGTGTCGTGGACGCCGGCGACGGCTGCGTTGAGCACGCCCCGGTCCGGGTCCTGTTCGTAGGCGAGCCGGAAGATGATGCCCGCGGCGAGGAACGACACGGCCATCGGCAGGAAGAGCACCAGCTTGAACGCGGTCGCCCAGCGCACCTTCTCGGTGAGCACCGCGAGCATCAGCCCGAGTCCGGTCAGCAGGGTCGGGGTGACGACGACCCAGATGGTGCTGTTGCGGATCGCCTTGAGGGTGGCCGGGTCGTGGATGATCGCCGCGTAGTTCCCGGCTCCGACGAAGCGGTCGCCGCTCGCGTCGAAGAAGCTGCGGCCGAGGGAGAAGAGGACGGGGTAGACGACCAGCGCGCCGAGCAGCAGCAGGGACGGCAGGACGAAGACCACCGCGAGACGGCGCTTCCTTCGCTGGGCCCGGCGCCGCGTGTCGGCCGCGGCGCGGGTGGTCAGGGTGTCAGCCATGGGAGCCGCCTCAGTTCCCGTAGGCCTTGGCGGCCTCGGCCTCGAGCTTCGCGGCCGTGCCCTGCGGGTCCGACGGGTCGCGCAGGAAGTCCTGGAGGACCTTCCACTCGCCCGCGCCCTTGGTGCCGCCGAACGCGGCGGGGGCCTGGTCCGACATGTCGAAGCGGATCGAGTCGCCCGCCCCGATGAGGGACTCGGCGGTGCTGCGGGTGACGGAGTCGCCGTACGCGGCCATCTCGACCTGGATGTTCGGGGACAGGAAGCCGCCCGCTCCGGCCCAGACCTCGGCCGCATCGTGTCCGGCCAGGAATTCGAGCAGCTTCATGCCCGCCTTGCTGTTCTTGCCCTGCTTGAGGACGACGGCCGCGTCACCTCCGCTGACGACCGGGGCCTTGCCGCCTTCGACCGCGGGGAAGGGGAAGAACTTGGCGTCCTTGCCGGGCTGCTTGCCGAACTGGTCCTTGGCGACGCCGCCGACGAAGTCGCCCTCGTAGACCATGCCCGCCTTGGGCTCGGGGCCGAAGACCTGCTCGACCGACGAGGGGAAGTCGGTGCTCAGCGCCGTCTGGGCGCCACCGGCGACGAGCTGCTTGTCCTTGAACAGTTCCCCGAGGGTCGTCAGCGCCTTGACGACGCTCGCGTCGGTCCACTTCAGCTGGTGCTGGGCGAGCTGGTCGTACTTCTCCGGACCGGCCTGGGAGAGGTAGATGTTCTCGAACCAGTCGGTGAGGGTCCAGCCGTCCTCGCCGGCTATGGCGAAGGCCGGGCGGCCGGAGTCGGCGAGGGTGCGTCCGGCCTTCAGCAGGTCGGTGTAGCTCTTGGGCTCGGTGACGCCGGCCTGGGTGAAGGTCTCGGGGGCGTACCAGACGGTGGACTTGTGGGCTGCCTTGAAGTAGAGGCCGTAGTACGTGCCGTCGACGGTGCCGTAGTTTCTCCACACCGGGGCGAGGGTTGCGCCGGCCGTGTTGGAGGCCTGCTCGGAAAGGGGCTGGAGCCAGCCCTCCTTGGCGAACTGCCGGAGCACACCCACCTGGGGAACCATCACCACGTCGGGCGCGTTGCCGCCCTCGATCTTGCTTCCGACGAAGGTGGAGACGTTGTCGCCGGAGGGGACGAAGACCGTCTTGGCGCCGGTCTTCTCGGTGAAGGCGTCCAGGACCTTCTTGAAGTTCTTCTGCTCGCTGCCGGTCCAGACGCCTGCCACGGTCACCGTCTGGCCGCTGAGCTCACCGCCGCTCGCAGGGCCGGTGGTGCCACCGCAGGCGGTGGCACCGAGGGCGAGGGCGAGGGCCGCCGCACCGGTGGCAGCGGTCCGTCGGGTGGTCTTGCTGGGTCGTCGCATGATGAGGTCCTTTTCGAGGAAGGCCTGGCTACGGAGGTGGGTGCTGGCTTCACTTGCGGGGGGTGCGGGGACGGGGAGGGTCGAAGGCGGGGAGGGACCGAGTCGGGCCGTACTCCCCGGGGGTCACGGGGCCGGGCACTCGCCCGTCCACCAGGCGGCGGTCGCCGCGGGGAGCACACCGTCGGGGCAGGGGCCGCTGGCGAGCAGCGGAGTCCCGGGGACCGGGGCGGGCACCGGCTCCGTGCCGAAGTTCACCGCGCAGACCAGGCCCTCGCCGCGGGCGATCGCCAGTACCTGGGCGGGCGCGTCCAGCCAGCGCAGGGTTCCGTCGCCGAGCTGCGGCAGGGTGCGCCGCAGCTGGAGTCCGTCGCGGTAGAGGTGCCAGAAGGAACGGGTGTCGGCGAGGGCGCGGTCGGTGGCGTGCTCGGCGAACCATTCGGGCTGCGGCAGCCACGGCTTGGCGCCGACCGCTTCCTGGCTGAAGCCGAACGGGGAGGCGTGCCCGGACCAGGGCAGCGGCACGCGGCAGCCGTCCCGGACGTGCTTGCGGCTGCCGGTGCGCTGGAAGATCGGGTCGGTGAGGACCTCGTCGGGCAGGTCGAGGACCTCGGGGAGGCCGAGCTCCTCGCCCTGGTAGACGTACGCGGCGCCGGGCAGGGCGAGCATCAGGAGGGCGGCGGCGCGGGCGCGGGCGGCTCCCAGTCCGCTGCCTTCCACCCCGGGCTCCCCCGCGTAGCGGGTGACCGTGCGGACCTGGTCGTGGTTGTTGAGCACCCAGGTGACGGTGGAGCCGGTGCCGGCGATGTCGCGGATCGCCTCGGTGATCGTCGCGCGGAAGGCGTCGGCGTCCCAGGGCGCGCTGAGCAGGTCGAAGAAGAACGCCTGGTGCAGTTCGTCGGGGCGGACGTACTGGGCGTGCTCGCGCGCGGTCGGCACGGACACCTCTCCGACCAGCAGCCGCTCGTGACCGTCCCGGGCCGTGTACTCCTCGCACACCGAGCGCCAGCGGCGCCACACGTCGTGGACCTCGGGCTGGTTCCAGGCCAGCTGGTTGACGGCGTCGCGGGCCCGCTCGTCCGCTCCCGGGTCGTCCGAGTCGGGGAGTTCGGGGTGTTTGAACAGTCCGGCGGCGACATCGATGCGGAAGCCGTCGACACCGCGGTCCAGCCAGAAGCGCAGCACCCGTTCGAAGTCGTCGCCCACGGCCGGGTCGCGCCAGTTCAGGTCGGGCTGCTCGGGCGTGAAGAGGTGCAGGTACCACTCTCCGGGGGTGCCGTCGGGTTCGGTGATCCGGCTCCAGGCGGGACCGCCGAACATGGCGCGCCAGTTGTTGGGCGGCTCCGCTCCGTCCGGGCCGCGGCCGGGCGCGAAGTGGAAGCGGGAGCGCGCCGCGCTGCCCGGACCCGCGGCGAGCGCGTCGCGGAACCACGGGTGCTCGCTGGAGCAGTGGTTGGGGACGATGTCGAGCAGGAGCTTGAACCCGAGTCGCCGGGCGTCGGACACCAGCCGGTCGAATTCGGCGAGGTCGCCGTAGACGGGGTCGACGCCGCAGTAGTCGGCGACGTCATAGCCGTGGTCGTGCTGCGGCGACGGGTAGAAGGGGCTGAGCCAGATGCCGTCGACACCGAGCTTCCTGAGGTAGGGAAGCCCGGCCCGTACGCCGGCCAGGTCGCCGACGCCGTCACCGGTGCTGTCGAGGAAGCTGCGGACGTAGACCTGGTAGATCACCGCATCGCGCCACCAAGGGGCGGACGGGGTGGCGCTGCGGGGGAATTGGCCGGTGCCGGCCGGAAGGGTGCTGAGCATCTCGCGTCGACCTGTTTCTACTGAATGCGAGAGCGCCCCGAATCGGTGCGCTGTTATGCATGCATGTTAAGTAGCAGGGACGGGAAGGTGTCAACGATGTGTCCAGAAACAGTCGGAAGCTGGGATGATTTGTGCTGGATATCCCCATGCATGACGAAGGGCCTCTACTTAACATGTAAGTAGAGGCCCTTAGAGGAGGCGGAGGAAAGTGCGGTCAGTCCCCGCGGGAGATGGTCCCGAGCTCGCGCGCGAGTCGCGCCCCCGCCTCGTCGGGCGTCTGGCGCTGCGCCATCAGGTCCTGCGCCACGGCCTGCACGGCGAGGCTCACCTGGTCGTAGCGCGGACTCTTGGGCCGCGGTACCGCCGACAGCACGCTCTGGCGCAGCGTGGGCAGGTACGGATACGCGCGGACCAGCTCGGGGTCCTCGTACAGTGCGGCGCGCACCGGTGGGAGCGAGCCCTCGGTGAGCACCTGCCGCTGGACCCGTTCACTGGTGAGGTAGGAGATCAGATCGGCCGCCGACGCCGGATGTCGCGACGTGCTGCTGACGGCGAGGTTGGAGCCACCCAGCACGCTGGTGCCGGGCCCGTCGCGTCCGGGCAGGGGTACGGCCCCGAACCGGCCCGCGACCCGCGACCCTTCCGCGCTCGCGTCCGCGTACACGTACGGCCAGTTGCGCAGGAAGAGCAGCCGGCCGTCCTGGAACGCCTGCCGCGACTCCTCCTCCTTGTAGCCGAGCGCGGTGCGGGAGATCCAGCCGTCCCGCACACCGTCCGCGAGGAACCGCAGCCCGGCGCGCGCCGCGTCGGAGTCCACGGTGACCCGGGCTCCGTCCCCCTGCAGGATCGAACCGCCCGCCGAGTGCACGGCCTCCGTGACGTTGACGGTGAGCCCCTCGTACGGCAGGAACTGTCCGGCGTAGCCGTCCAGTCCGTACTTCGGGGCGATGGTGCGCGCCTGGCGGACCAGTTCGGCCCAGGTGCGCGGCGGGTCCTCGCCTTCCCGGTCGAGGATGTCCTTGCGGTAGTACAGCAGTCCCGCGTTGGTGACGTACGGGACCGCGTACAGCCTGCCGTCGAAGGTCGCCGTGTCGACGACCGGCCGCAGGAAGGCGTCCAGGGGGAAGCGGTCGCGCTCCAGCGGGGAGATCCATCCGGCCGCCGCGAACTCGGAGGTCCAGGCGACGTCGATGTTCAGTACGTCGAACCGGTCGCGGCCCGATCGCAGTTCGCTGATCATCTGGGCCCGGGTCTCGTCGGCCGAGTCGGGCAGTTCGACGAGCGTGACGCGCTCGCCGGGGTGGCCGCGGTTCCAGTCGTCGAGCAGTGGGGAGAGGTAGTCGGTCAGATCGCCCGCCGTCACGAGCGTCAGGGGGCCCCGCCCCCCGGCGGCCGCGCCCGCGTCGGCATGGACACCGAATCCCGCGTATCCCGCCAGCACCACCGCCACGACCAGGAGCGCTCTACCCGCGGCATGCATCCACCGCATAGATTCCTCCCAGTGCACGATCCGGCTGTGCCGCCGACCATCGCGGCCTATATATACCCGTTAGGCATGGGCGATACTAGACGTCCAGGCAGACGAGACGGACGGCGGCGCCAATCGGTCCATTGCCGGGTGAACTGTTGACTACGGAGCGGGAAGGAGGGGGAGCGAGTGCGGCTGGCGCTCCTTGCACTCCTCACCCGTGGCCCCGCTCACGGTTACGAGCTGAAGCAGGACCTTGAGAAGCTCCTGGGCGCCGCGTACCCTCAGCCCAACGTCGGCCAGATCTACGTCACCCTCGGCCGGCTGGAGAAGAGCGGCCTGATCGAGGGCGAGGACGTCGAGCAGTCGGGCCGGCCCAACAAGCGCACGTACAAGCTGACGGACGCCGGGCGCGAGGCCGTGCTGGTCTGGTTCGAGGACACCGCGGAGGAGCCCCGGGTACGGGACGAGTTCTTCATGAAGCTCGCGCTCGCACCGCAGTCCGGTCTGGCCGACCCGGTCGCGCTGATCAACAGGCAGCGGCGGCAGTACCTCAACACCATGCGGGACCTGTCCAAGCTGGCAGCGGCGGAGGACCGCGACAACAAGATCTCCCACTTGCTGATCGAGGGCGCCATGCTGCACCTGCAGGCCGACCTCGACTGGCTGGAACGCTGTCAGGAGGAGCTGGAATGAGCGACGACGACGCCACCACGGCTCCTGCCGTACCCATCGTGCGCGCCGAGGGCCTGACCAAGACGCACCACGGCGAGGGCGCGGCGGTGCACGCCGTGCGCGGTGTGGACCTGTCCGTCCAGCCGGGCGAGTTCGTCGCGGTCACCGGCCCGTCGGGAGCCGGCAAGTCCACGCTGCTGCACCTGATCGGCGGCCTCCAGCGGCCCGACGGCGGGAAGCTGTGGCTCGGCGGGGAACGGGTCGACGAGTACCGCGAGGCCCGCTGGGCGGTGCTGCGGCGCCGCAGCATCGGCGTCGTCTTCCAGTTCTTCAACCTGGTCTCCAACCTCAGCGTCGCCGACAACGTCGAACTGCCCGCCCTGCTGGCGGGCGCCTCCCCGAAGGCGGCCCGCGACTCCCGCGCCGAACTGCTCGCCGAGCTCGGCCTCGAAGGCCGCGAGCGGTCGATGCCCGGCGAGCTGTCCGGAGGCGAACAGCAGCGGGTCGCGCTCGCCCGCGCGCTGGTCAACCACCCCGCGCTGCTGCTCGCCGACGAACCGGCCGGCAGCCTCGACAGCAAGGGCACCCGTGAGGTGCTGCGCCTGCTCTCCCGGTTCCACCAGCGAGGCCAGACGATCCTGATGGTCACCCATGACGCCCGGATGGCCAGTGCCGCCGACCGCGTGATCAGCTTCTTCGACGGGCGCATAGCCGACGACGCGCAGCTCGGCGCCGGACGCCGCGAGCCGGCCGGCGGCGTCCGCGGCGTACTCGAACTGAAGGAATGAGCGTGCGGGCCACACTGCGCTGGGCGCACGCCGATTTCCGCTCACACCGGGGCGAAGCCCTCTTCGTCGTGCTGGCCAGCGCCGGGATCATCGCCTCCCTGCTGCTGGCCGGCGCGCTGTTCAGCTACGCCGCGAACCCGTGGCAGCGGATCTTCAACCAGTCCCAGGGTGCGCACATCTGGCTGCACACCCGCGCCGGGGCCGACATGGGCGCACTGTCCGGCGTGGACGGGATCGCCGCCCTCTCCGGGCCCTTCCGCACGGCGGCGACGACCGTCGAGTCGCGGGGCGCGCGGGCCGGGGTGACCCTCCGTGCGGCCGAGGCGCTGCCCCCGGACACCGGGCGGCCGCTCGTGACCGCCGGCGGCTGGCTCGCCGGGTCGAAGGACGGCGCCGGGGCGGACGCCGGGGCCGGGGCCGGCACCGTCGTGCTGGAGACCTCGGTCGCGCGGTCGCTCTGGGCGGAGCCGGGCGACACGGTACGGGTCACCGGACCGGACGGCGCCCCGCACGCGCTGCGGGTGAGCGGCATCGCCGAGGTGGCCGAACCCCGTTACCGGGCGGGCGGCGGACCCGGCATCGGCTGGGTACTGTCCGGCACCCTCGACGAGATCGCCCGGGGGGACACCGGGCAGAGCGTGGGGCTTCGCCTGGAGGATCCGGACGACACCGACTTCATGGTCCAGCGCGCCGTGACCGTCCTCGGCGCCGACCGCGTGGCCCAGGTCACCAAGTGGCAGCAGGCCCGGGCCGAGGCGGGCGGCGACGACCGGCTCCTCGGGCAGATGTTCGCCGTCTTCGGGCTCGGTGCGCTGCTCACGGCGGCGCTCGCCGCGTCGGGAGCGATCGGCGCCCGGGTGCTCGGCCAGCTGAGGGACATCGCCGTCCTCAAGGCCGTCGGCTTCACCCCCGGCCAGGTGGTGCGCGGCTTCCTCGTACAGCACCTGGCCTTCGCGCTCCTCGGCGTGACCCTCGGCACGGCCGCGATCGCCCTGCTGGGCGCCCGGATACCGGGGCGGATCGGAGATGCGGCGGCCGTGTGGCACGACCTGCCCGGCCACACCGCGCTGATGATCGGCATCCCCTGCGGCGCGGTGCTGCTGATCGCGGCCGCCACCGGGATCTCGGCCTGGCGGGCCGGGCGGGTGCCGCCGGTTCCGGTGGCCCGGGCGGCGCTGCCGTCGGCCGCGCCGATGACCGCGCTCGGCAGGCGGGCGCTCGGAATGCGGGTGCCCCCCGCCCTGGTGCTGGGGTGGCGTGCGGCGTTCCCGCGGCGCGGGCGGACGCTCGTACTGGTGGCCCGGCTGGCCCTGCCGATGGCGCTCATCACGGTCGCGCTCGTCGCCTGGTCGACGCTGGACCGGTTCAGCAGCCGGCCCGCGCAGATGGGTCTGCCCGCGGCGCTGACCGTACGGGCGGAGCAGCCCGCGGGACCATCGGACCCTGAGCTGGAGGGGACCCTCGCGGCGATCACGGACATCAGGGAGGTCCATCCGGGCGCGGAGATGGCGGCGCTCGTGCCCGGGCAGACCGGCACCATCACGCTCCGCGGGCTGGGCACGGCCCGGCACCCGTATCCCTCCGCGGTCGTGGAAGGGCGAGGGGTCGGCGGTCCGGACGAGGCGGTGGCGGGGCAGGGGCTGCTGGATCTCCTCGGGGTGCGGGTCGGTGACTGGGTCCGGATGACCGTCGAGGGACGGCCGCAGATCCTGCACCTCGTCGGCCGCACCATCGAGCCCGAATCCGGCGGCCGGGTGATCACCACGACCATCGACGCGCTGCGGGAGCGCGACCCGCGGCTGCGGCCCGACTTCCACGCCTTGGTGCTGCGCGAGGGGGCCGACCCCCGGGCGGTGAGCGGCACGCTCGCCGCGGCGGCGGGCGGAACGCTGGAGATCCGGGAGACGCCCAATCCGGCGGACCGGCTGGAACCGGCACGCGGAGTGATCGCCGCGCTGATCGCGGTGCTGGCACTGATCGGGTTGATCGAGCTGCTGACGCTGATCGGCACCGGCGTACGCGACCGGGGCCGGGACCTGCTCGCCCTGAAGGCGATCGGGCTGACCCCCCGGCAGATCGGGGCGATGATCGTGACGGCCGCCGGTCTGACCGCGCTCGTGTCCGCGGTGGCGGGGACGACGGTGGGCGTGCTGTCCGGCAGCTGGCTGGTGGACACGCAGGGCGCGTCGAGCGGGATCGGCGCGGGGATAGCCCAGCTTCCGCCGTTGCCGGTGCTGTTGACGGTGATCGGCGGGGCGGTGCTGGGTGCGGTGGCGGCGGCGGCGCTGCCCGCGGCTCGCGCGGCACGGCGGCGGCTGGCGGATTCGCTGAGCGAGACGCTCTGACCCCCGGGGCCCGGCGGAGCGCCGGGCCCTCGTCCTCGGCCCTGAGGGTCTCTCGTCGGCCGGTCCTGCCTTCGCGCCTGCCTCGCGCTCGTCACCGGGCCGGTCGCGGTATCGGCCGCCCGAGCCGGTCGTCGTGTCGCAGTCACCAGGTGGGCAGCACCCGACCGGCCGTCCGGAGGTCGGGGGTGTGCGAATGGCCACGTCCCACACCACGCAAGACGCCTCTTTGTCCCGCTATGTCCGGAATCTAAGAGGTGGCAAATCGGGCAAGGCGTACATACATCGCATTCAACTTGATTTCTCGTCATATGCCTCTTGATGGTGTGTCAGTTGCCAGCACCCGAGACATAATCGGGCCCGGTCGTCTCCGGAAGCGGTGGAGCCCTCGGGACGCCGACTCACCCCTCGGCGGAGTTCCGCACCGGACCGATCCTCAAGGCGTTGCAGATGTCCCTGGCCAGCCGCACCCGCCTCGCAACCCTGCTCGCCGCGCTCACCGTCGGCGCCGCCGGGGTGACGACCTGGGCCTACGGCTACGGCTACGCGCAGGAACCGGCGGCCTCCGAGACGGTCCTCCGCCCAAGTGTGACCGAGGGCACAGTCCTTCAGGTGGTCGCCCATCCGGACGACGACCTCTTCTTCATGAACCCCGACCTGAGCCGCTCCATATCGACCGGCGTGAAGGTCACCACCGTCTACCTGACCTCCGGCGAGTCCGACGGCAGGAACGAGGCCCACAGCCCGCACCTGGAAGACCCCGCGGGCCCCGCCGATCACGCCGCCTACGCGGAGGCCCGGCAGAACGGCATACGGGCCGCCTACGCGCAGATGGCCACGGGCGAACGCACCAGCATCTGGCAGCGCAAGTCCGTACCGACCGCGGGCGGCGGGAGCGCCGAGGTGGACGTCCTCGTCGCCAGGCCCGAGGTCAACCTGGTGTGGATGCAGCTGCGCGAGGCCCGCAGCATCTCCGGTGACAATCCGGACAGTCTCCGCGGGCTGTGGGACGGCCGGATTCCCGCCCTGGGCTCCCAGCTGACTTCCGGGACGCCGGTCGAGTCCGCGTTCTCGTACACCAAGGACCAGGCCGTGGAAGCCATCGCGTCCGTCTTCGCGATGTACCGGCCGACCACGATACGGACGCAGGACCCGACGCCCGGCCGGTCGCAGGGCGGCACCTTCCTCGACCACCAGGACCACATGTACGGCGCCCGCTTCGTACAGGCCGCGGCCGAGCGGTACGCGAAGTCCACGGACCGGCCGCACTTCTCGGTCCAGAACTACGTGAGCTACCCCAACAGCTCCCTGCCCCCCACGCTCGACCCGCAGGCGGCCGAGGAGAAGCTCGGCTACCTCAAGACCTACGCCTGGACGGACCACCAGGACTGGTGCGGCAGCCCCGCCGGCTGCGGCGACCGCAAGACCGCGACCCGGCCCACCGGCGCCGGATGGAACCAGACCATCCGCTACAGCCGCGGCGACGGCACCTCCTGGCTGACCGAGGGCGTCTCCGGCCGGCTGTGGGCCTTCGCCGTCCTGGACGGCCGGATGGCGTACTGGTCGCGCAGCGGCCCCGAGGCCCCCTGGCAGGGACCGCAGTTCCTCCGCGGCGAGGGGATCGACACGGGTGCGGCGACGGTCCGGCTCCCCGACGGCAGGATCGCGGTCTTCGGCACCCGTACCACCCTGGGCGCCACGCCCCAGGAGTACGGGCGCGACCTCGTGTATGCCGTCCAGGCCGCGCCCGACGGCGTCTTCGGCCCGTGGCAGTCGCTGGGTACTCCGGACAAGGGCGACATATCCAGCACGTCGGCGATCAGCGGGCCGTCCGTCGCCGTCGACTCCACGGGCCGGATGACCGTGTACGTGCGCGACTCCCGGCGCACCCTGCGCGCCCGCGCACAGGCGACCCCGGACGGCGCCTTCGACCCGTGGCAGGCCCTGGGCGGCGCCGGCCTGCAGGGGGACCCGGTCACCACGACCGACGCGGCGGGGCGGCGCCACGTGTACGCGGCCACGGACCGGACCGTGCTGGCCTGGGTCCGGCCGGCCCCGGACGCCCCGGCCGCCGGCCCCTTCCCGACCGGACTGCCGGCGACCACCGGGCCGCTCTCGGCGAGCCCGCAGGGCGACGGCGTCCGCCTGTACTTCCGCCACCCCGGCACGGGCACCGTCGGTACGACCCTGGCCACCGCGGGCACGCCCGGGCCGACGTTCTCCCCGGTCACCGAGGCGGGCGGTGAGGGCGGCTACGGCGCGGTCGGCGTCGCGGGCGATGTGCTCGCGGGCCGCGCGGGCACGGGCACGGTCGGCATGTCGGGCCCTGACGACGCTCCGTCCTGGTACGAGTCCCAGATGCTCTACACGGGCGCACCGGCGGCCGTGGCCGAGCCGGGCGGTACGGCCGTCGCCGCGGCCCTCGGCCTGGACGCCGGTCTGCACGTCACGACCGCTCCGCCGGCCGGATCCGCACCGCCCGGCAGCCGTCCGCCCTCCTCCCCGTGGCACCGGGCGGTCCGGCCCCCCGTGATCGCGCAGGCCGCCGGTGCGGGCACCGTGTGGCAGCGCTGACCGGTGTGGGCGAGGATGGCGGCCACACCACGTCGGGATCGGCCGAGACCGGCCCCTGACCACGTGCCGACGCGAACTACCTGACCACCTGACGACCTGACCACCGGCGATCGGGGCTCCCATGACCCCTTGCTCCACCGTTCGCGGGCGCCCGGGACCGGGGAGGCTCCGCGCCGTGGCCTGCGTCGCCGTGCTGGTGGCCCTCGCCACCGGGTGCAGGAACGACGCCGTGCCGTCCTGGGGGTACCCGGAGCTCGGGGCGACCCTGGCATCGCTGTCCCGTGCCGTGGAAGACGGCTGTGCCGGGACGGCCCCGGAGAGCTGCGCCGAGGAACTCGACCGGATCCACGCCCTGGCGGAGCGCGCCTTCGCAGAGGTCCTCGACCACCGGCTCCTCGACGACGCGTACGTCGGAGCCAGGCACGAGGCGGACCGGGCGAGGCTGCTGCGCCTCGCCGCCGCGGCACAGGCCCGGTCGCACGGTGATCCGCACTACCTCCCCCTCCGGCGGGCGGTGGCGGCCGAACGGCTCGCCTACCGGCACCTCCTGGCCTCGCTGGAGAGGATCCGCACCGCTCCGCCGCCGGGTGAGGGGACGGAGCCCCTCTGAGTCCCGGTCCCGCGGCGCGGTCCCTACGGGCGCAGCGGCGGCGTGGGAAGCGCCGTGCCGTCGAGCGCCACGAGGGACAGGACGGCGATCGAGCCCGTCCACGCGAGCGGGGCGACCGAGGCGGGCCGGCCCTCCTTGTCCACCTTCTCCGGCAGCTCGCCGAGCGAGTTCCTCTTGGAGAGGACCCAGTCCAGGACCTGTGCGGCCTTCGCCGGCTGCCCCGTACCGGCCCATGCGAGCGCGAACAACGCCGTACTGGGCGTCCAGGCGTTCCCTCCCCAGGGCGCGGCGGGGTCGTTCCCCGGGGTCAGCCCGCCATTGGGCAGGAGCAGCACCCGGTACGTGGCGTCCAGGGCTCCGGGCAGGCCGGCGGGGGCCGCGTTGAAGGGAGGTGCCATGAAGGTGACCGCGCTGTCGTGCCCGTGCCGTCCGTCGGCGGTGCGCTGGTACCTCAGGGGAAGGAAGCTCGCGGAGATTGCCGAGGAGAGCCGCCGCGCGGCCCGGGCCCAGCGCGCCGCGTCGTCAGGCCGGTTCGCCTCCCGGGCGAGGTCGGCGGAGGCGTTGAGCCCGGCGAGCAGCGGTGCGGCCGTGCCGATGTTCGCGGTGGTCGTCATCAGCTCCCAGTAGTCGGGGGAGGCCGGGGGCAGCCCGTCCGCCCGCAGGGAGCCGGCCGCATGGTCGGCCGCCTTGCGGATCATCGGATAGAGGGTGACGAGCCGGGCGTGGCGGGTGGCGCGGGGGGCCGTCCGGTACCACTGCCAGGTCGCCCAGGGGACCCAGCCGTTGGCGTCCAGCTGCCAGCGTCTGCCGTCGGGCGGGCCGGACCCGTCGAGCTTGGTCCGGGCCTCCCAGGTGCCGTCCTCGCGCTGGGTCGCGGCGCTGTAGCGCAGGATCCGGTAGGCCTCGGCGTCGTGCCCGGTGTGCGCGAACGCGGCGGAGGCGAAGCTGGCGTCGCGCGGCCACGAGTACTTCCAGCCGGGACTCCACCCCGCCGCCATCGCGCCGTTCGGCAGGAGCAGGGCGCGCATGGCCAGGAGGGCCCGCTCGGCCGCCGCGCGCTGCGCGGGCGACCTGCCCGGGACCCGGCCGGAGGCCAGCCAGGCGCGGCTCCGCTCGATCTGTTGCCGCGCCGGCGGGTGGCCGGCGGGGACCACGGCCGAGGCCGTACTGGCAGCGGGAAGGTACATCCACCGGCCGGACGCCAGTCGCAGGACGTTGCTCCCCTCCACGTACCGCGCGCCCCTGGCGTCGGACGGCAGAACGCCTTCGGCGGCGGTCGTGTTGGACAGCACACCGACGGTGCGGGCGGCTGGCAGCGACACGGGCGCGTAACTGCGCTCGACCTCACCGCCGCTCCCGTGGCCCCCGGCGCACACGGGAACGGTGACACCCGCCAGTGCCGCCGTGACGACCGCCCAACAACCGAGCAGGACACCGGGCATCGCCACTCCCTCCGCCGGGCGGGCGTACGCGCGGACCCGGATCCCCCATCCTGGAAGAGCCCTGCCGAGGCTGCCACGGAACACCCGCCGCCCGGGTGAACGAGGGGGTCCGAGGGTCTTCGCGGCCGCGTACCCGCCCTGGCTCACCCGGGATGCCGGTGGCGGCGGACCGTGCACATCATGGGTGTTCGCGGGCCATGCGAAGGGGTGGCGAATGAGCACTGCTGCGGTCGAGGGCGAGGACGTCCGGACCCCTCCCCCCGCGGTGGGCCGGAAAACCGGCCGCCGCCCCCTCCTGCGCGGGCTCCTGCCGGCAGCCGGGGCGGCGCTCGTCGCAGCGGCCGGGGCGCTGGTCGCCGTCGGATGCTTCCTCGGTCTCTACGTGCGGCCCACCTCCGACGACTGGTGTGCCGCGTGGAAGGCCCGTGATCTGGGCGTCCTGGGCATCACGTCCGATTTCTACATGACCCAGAACGGCAGGATCGCCAACGCCTTCCTGAGCGGTGTCGTCTACGGCGGCGGACCGGCCGGGACCAAGATCCTGCCGACGGTCATGGCCGTCTCCTTCACCGCCGGACTGGTCCTGCTGGGGTGCCGTTTCATCCGGTTCCTGGGCGGCAGGCCCCCGGTGCTGCTCCTGACCGCCTGCGCCCTGGTCGTCCAGGCGCTGCTGTACTTCGCGGGTACCCGCAGCTATCAGGTCCTGCTGTGGGCCCCCGCCACGATCTCCCACACCCTGCCGAGCGTCATCGGTCTGTGGGCGCTCCTGCTGGCCATCCGGACCGTCCGCCATCCCCGTGCCGGCGTCCGCGTGGCCGGCTTCGCCTCGGCGTTCCTCATCGGCTTCGTGCTCGGCACCCTGAGCGAGCCGTTCGCGCTCGTCAGCGGGCTGCTCGCCGCCGGGATCGGGGTGCTCTCCGTGCCCCGCCTCGGCCTGGCTCGGAACTGGCATCCGTTCACCTGGTGCCTGCTCTGGTGCTCCGGCCTCCTCTGCGGGCTGGTCGTGCTCTACACCTCCCCGGGCGCCCGGTGGCGCCGGGCGCAGCAGCCGGACAGGGAGTCCGTGCTCTCCGCGGGCGAACTGGGCGGCACCTTCGAGGACTGGCTGCGCGTGTGGGATTCCGTCACCGGCCAGTGGGCCTACCTCGGAGCCGCCGCCGTCGGCATCCTCCTGGGCCTGGCGAGCGGGCTGCGCGGGCCCGCTCGGCCCGGGAGGCGGGAGCCGCGGCGGACCGTGCCGCGCAAGGTGCTGATCGCCCTGCTCCTGCTCCCGGTGCCCGTGGTGGTACTGGGCTCGTTCGCGGTGGTCGTGGGTTTGCGCAGCGGCTACGGCCCGAGCGGGTGGACGTACGCCCGTACCTGGACGAGCTTTCTCGTACCGATGGAACTGGCGCTCTGCGGCTACGGCGCACTGCTGGGCGCGTGGGGCGGCCGGTGGCTCTCGGGCCGCCGCACCGCCGGCCCGGTCCTGGTGACCGGCGCCGTGGCGGCGGGCTGCCTGACGCTGGCCTCGGTGGCCGCGCTCGTCCCGAACGTGCAGCAGCTGACGACCACCACGGTCGCCCGTTCCGTGGCCTGGGACGCCCAGAACTCCCGCATCCGGAGCGAGGCCGCGCGGGGTGCCGCGGACGTGGGTTACCGGCCCCTGTACATCGGCGCTCTCGCCGAGCCGTTCTTCACGGGGAGCTACGAGCGGGACTGGGTCGCCGCCTGCGTGTCGAGGTGGTACGGCGTCGACCGGATCCACCGCCGCTGAGCCGCGACCCGCGCGGCCCACGCGGTTCCACCCGGGCGCGCCTGGGCGCGGCGGTCTCGCACTCACCGGCCCGTCCCGAGTCACTCCTTGCTCAGCCGCACCGTGGCTCCCGTCCGCCCGCCCGCGAGGGCGTCGATGCGCACGCCGGTCGGGGGGTCGGCGACGGTCTGTCCGGGCGCGTACGCGGCCACCCGGCACTACGGCGGCGCCCGGTGTGCGCGTGCCGCGGAGCGGGACGGCACTGCCGGTGTCGTTGTGGAGGTCGGGGGATTCGGCAGGTCCTGGGCGTGTCGGTACGACCGGGAACTCTGCCGTCCGGCACGGTTGGGCGCAGTTTGCCACCGTACGCGCACGTATGAGGGGTTCGCATGTCCGAGAACGACACCTCCCGGACCAGCCGTCGTACCGTTCTGCTGGCCGCCGGATCGGCCGGGGCCGCCATGCTGGCCGCGGCCTGCTCCGGCCCGGCCGGGACCCGGGGTGTGGCGGGGCAGCCGTCAGCCCCGCCACCCCGGCCGACGGGCAGCGGCAGCAGCGAACCGGCCTGTGTCCTCACCTCCGAAGCGGGCGCGGGCCCGTACTACGTCGACCTGGACCGGGTCCGGTCGGACATCACCGAGGGCCGGAGTGGAGTGCCGTTCCGGCTGGAGCTGACGGTGGTCCGGGTGTCAGCGGGCTGCCGGCCCCTCGCCGACGCCACCGTCGATGTCTGGCATGCCGACGCCTCGGGCACCTACTCCACCGGCGGGGCCACCTTCCTGCGCGGCACGCAAACCACCGACGGCGCGGGCCGATGCGTTTTCCGGACGATCGTTCCCGGCTGGTACGCGGGGCTGGCACCACACATCCACTTCAAGGTGCACCCCGACACCCGTACCGAGACGACCTCCCAGTTCTTCTTCCCCGAGGACCTCCTGCTGAAGGTGTACGCGCTCCAGCCCTACGCGCGCCGCCCCGCGCCGAAGCACCCCAACCGCCGGGACAGCCGCTTCAGGTCCGCCGGGGCCGCCATGACGCTGGCCCCCTCGCCCGACGGCGACGGCTACCGTGCCGCGTACACCGTGGGAATCGCCTGAGCCGGGCACCTGCTTGTTCCAGAAATACTAGCGAATACGGCCGCGTTGACCGAAAATCCTTGGCCGGTTTGGCGACAAGCGCGCTGATGTTTCATGATTGTGACTGCACGTCACCTTTTGGCGTGCGTCGAGGAGGCGGGGGCGCCGGGGGGTCCCCCGTTCACACCGGTCGATCCCGCAGGCGAGTTCTCGCTCTCGCCGCGCCCCGCCGTGGCTCCCGTCCCATTCCCGTCACCTAGGCAAAGGCCCATGTCCGCCCAGCAACTCTCGGACCTCATACGTTTCGCCCGTCACAACTCGCCCTTCTACAAAGACCTCTACGCGGCCCTTCCGCAGCACATCGACCACCTCACCGACCTGCCGGTGGTCGACCAGCAGGAGTTCTGGGCGGCCAACACCCTTCACGACAACCGGGTGCTGACCGGCCCGCTCAGCGAAGCCACGGTCTACAAGACCGGCGGCACCACCGGCTCCCCCAAGTTCTCCGTCTACACCCGCGACGAGTGGGGCACGTTCGTCACCTCCTTCGGCCAGGGTCTCGTGGACACCGGTCTGCGCCCGGGGCACCGCGTGGCCGACCTCTTCTACGCGGGCGAGCTGTACGCCAGCTTCCTCTTCGTCCTCGACTCGCTCGCCCACGCGCCCGTGGACAACGTCCGCCTGCCCGTCGGTGGCGGCGCCCCGCTGGAATCGACGGTCCCGACCCTGCGCGATCTCGCCGCCCAGGTACTGGCAGGCACGCCCACCACCCTGTGCCGGCTCGCCGAGCACACCATCTCGTCCGGTGTCCGGCTCGACTCGGTGGAGTTGCTCCTCTTCGGCGGCGAGGCCCTCTTCGACGATCAACGACGCCTGCTGGCGAGCGCGTTCCCCCGCGCCGAGGCGCGTTCCATCGGATACGCCAGCGTCGACGCCGGCCTGCTCGGCCGCCCCGTGCCCGGCTCCGACGCCCGGGTCCACCGGGCCTTCACCCCGTACGCGGTCGTCGAGATCCTCGACGACTCCACCGATGAGCCCATCACGGAACCGGGGCGGGCCGGCCGGGTCGTCGTCACCAGCCTCTTCCGCCGCCTCATGCCGATCATCCGCTACCCCGCGGGCGACCGCGCCGAGTGGACCGGCACCGGGCCCGGACACTTCCGGATCCTCGGCCGCGCCGAGGAGGGCGTACGGGTCGGCCCCGTCTCCCTCTACACCCAAGACGCCCAGAACGCGGTGGCTTCCGCGGACACCGCCGGACACGTGGTCGGCATGCAGCTCGTCGTCCGCCGCTGGGACGGCCGCGACGGGCTCGTCCTGCGACTGGCGACGGCCCCCGGCGCCCCCGCGTCCGGCGACCCCGCCTCCGGCGAGGCCGAGGACGACCGGGCCGAGGACGACCGGGTGGCGTTGGCCAAGGCCGTCCTGACGGAGCTGGAGACCGTACGGCCGCTGTATCCGGACAGTGTGCGCGCCGGGTTCGTGCACCCGCTCTCCGTGGAGTGGGTGCGACACCGCGACCTCGCCGTCAACCCGCGCTCGGGCAAGCTCGTCCGGGTCCTCGACGAGAGGCCGACCGCGTGAGCGCCCCACCCGTGTCCGTACCCGAGACCGGGGCCACCGCCGATGCCGCCCACACCGGGCCGGGCGCCGGTGGTGCCGGAGGTGCCGGTGTGCGGCGCGCTCCGCTGATCCTGCGCAACCGCGCGTTCGGCGCCGTGTGGCTCGGCCAGGTCCTCACCCAGGCAGCCGTACGCATGCTCCAGGTCGGCGTGTCCTGGTGGATCGTCGCCCACGCCGTACGCGACGCTCCCGGCCTGGCCTCCGGGCTGTTCATGGCGGTCTGCACGCTGCCCGCCGTGGCGCTGGCACCCGTCGTCGCCGGGACCGTCGCCCGGTTCGCCCACCGTTCGGTTCTGCGGACCGCCGCCGCCCTGGCCGGAGCAGCGTCGGGCGCGCTCGCGCTGTGGGCTTACGCCGACGGACCGCCGCTCACCGCCGTCTACGCCGCTGCTCTCGCCGTGGCCACCTGCCAGGCGTTCTTCGACCCCTGTCTGACCACCTCGGTGCCCGAACTCGTTGACGACGCCGACATCGAGACCGCCACCGGCTTCGAGCTGTCCACCCAGTCCCTGGCCGGTCTCGGAGGAGCGCTGCTCGGCGCCCTCACCGTCGACCGGGCGGGCGTGGCCGGGCTGGCCGCCGGCTGCGCCGCCGCCTATCTCGGCGCCGCCCTCCTCGTCGCGAGCGCCCGCTTCCGCACCGCTTCGTCCACCGCGACCACCCCGACCACCGCGTCCGCAGCCACCACCGCGTCCGGCCCGGCGGCAGCCGTGCCCCGGCGCCGGGGGCTGCGCCGCATCCTGGGCGAACTGCCCTACGTACGGCGGATCCTGTACTGCTTCACCGCGGCGAACCTCTTCACCACCGCCGTGTTCGTCGTCATCCCCCTCTACACCCGCTCGGTCCTCCAGGGCGGTGGGGGCACCGTGGCACTCCTGGAGGCCTCCCTGGGCACCGGCGCGCTCATCGGCGCCTTCACCGGCACCCGCGTGCCGGGGCGGCCCACGGTCGCCGGCGCCTACTGCCTGGCCCTGATGGCCCTCGCCCTGGCGGTGCCCGGGCTGGTCGCCCACCGCCTGGCCGTCGCGGGCTGCCTGGCCGTGGCCGGCTGGTGCGCCGGGGCCGTCGGCGTCCGCTTCGTGGCCCTCTTCCAACGGCTGGTGCCGGCGGCCGACAAGCCCGGCTTCTTCGCCGTGATGCAGGCCGTACTGGGCGCCTCCCTGCCGGTCGCGTCCCTGGTCTTCGGCTCCGCCGGTGACTTCCTCTCGCCACGGACGCTGTGCCTGGTGCAGGGCGTCGGCATGGTCCCCGCCATCTGCGCGCTCGCCCTGCTCGGGTCCCGCGACCCCGTCCCGCCCCCGGCGGATCCGTGCCCGGGTACGGACGCCGGTACGGACGCCGGTACGGATGCCGACCGGGCCCCGGAAGCCGTTGGAGGCGAGCGGTGAGCCCCGTCATCACCCCGGCCGTCTGCGCGGACATCGCCGAACTGCGCCAGCTCTATTACGCCGTGTACGGTCCGCACTACCCCGTGGCCCTCGGCACCGACCCGGCCGAGATGGCCCGGCTCATCGAGGACCCGTGCTCCCTGTGGCTCGTCGGCCGCTGCGCCGACACCGGGGCCCTGACCGCGTCCGCCGCCATCCACGGTGAGGCGGGCAGTCGCATCGGCCGCCTGGAGGGCATCGCCGTACACCCCGGGCACCGTTCGGCCGGCCTCGCCGCCGCCCTGACCGAGGCGCTGTGCGCCGGGATGCTGGACACGGGCCGGCTGGACTCCGTGTACGCGACCGTACGCACCGTCAGCGCGGGTCCGCAGCGCGTCGTGGCGCGCAACGGCTTCCGCCCGCTGGGCATCCTGCCCAACGCGGTCGATCTGCGCAGCCGTGAAAGCCTCGCACTCTACGCGCGTCACTCCACGGGCGTGCTCGATCGCCGGATGCCCGTCACCGAAGTGCCCGCCCCGCTGCTGCCGTTGCTGCGCACCGCCGAGTCGGCGCTCGGCATCGGCTACCCCGGGGTCCGGGCCACCACCGGCGCGCTCCCGGCGCCCGCGCCGCAAGGGGCCGTCGAACAGCTGGAGATGATCGAGGCGCCGGCCTTCGTGCGCCGCCGCTTCCGCGAACGGTTCCCGTGCACCGAGGGCTGGTTCTACCCGCTGCACACCCCGAACGTGCTGCTCACCCCCGAAGACGGCCGGTTCGAGGTCTACGCCTACCTCAACCGCGCCGGCGGCTACTGCTCCCTGCTGACCGCCCACCCCGACCCGGCGGCGGCCGCCGCGTACCTCGAACCCGTCACCCGGGCCCTGGCCCGCGCGGGCGCCGGCTACGTCGAGGCGCTGGTCCCGCTCGCGCACCAGGAGGCCCTCTCGCTCTTCCTGGCCCAGGGCTTCGTCGCCGGAGCCCTCTACCCGGCGATGCGCGCGGACGGTGACGGTTTCCACGACTACGCCGTCCTGTCCCGCTCCACCGAGCGGATCGACTTCCGCGGCGTCGCCGTCGAACCGCCCCTCCAGCCCTATCTGGACTGCTATGTGTCGGCCTGGGCGTCGACGCACCTGCCCACACCATCCGAGGTTGCCCGATGAACCCCCATCTCGCGCCGGTCGCCGTACCCGACCCGGCCTTCCTGCCGCACGTACAACAGCTGTGCGACCTGACCGACCCGTACGCCTACGGGCCCGCGGAGGACGAACTGTTCGCCGCCGCCATGGCGGAGACCAACGCCTGGCACACCGAACGTTCCCCGTTCTTCCGCTCCCTGTACGAGGCCACTCCCCCGGCGGAGCCGTACCGGGCGCCGCTCGTCCACGCGAACTTCTTCAAGCGGCACGAGGTGCTGTCCGTGCCGCGTGAGGAGGTCGAACTGCACCTGACCTCCTCCGGCACCACCGGCCAGAAGTCGCAGATGTTCTTCGACCACTGGACCATCCGCTCCGCCCAGCGCATGGTCGCCCGGATCTTCGAGCGCAACGGCTGGATCACCCCCGACCAGGAGGTCAACTACCTCCTGTACAGCTACGAGCCGGCCCCCTCCCTGAACCTCGGGACCGCCTTCACCGACAACTACCTGTGTGATTTCGCGCCGGCGCGCAGCGTCGAGTACGCCCTGCGCAACACCGGCGGGGACCACGAGTTCGACCCCTTCGGCTGCATCGCCGCGCTGCGCCGCTTCGAGCGGGAGGACGCCCCTGTCCGCATCCTCGGCTTCCCGGCGTTCCTCTTCTTCACCCTGGAGCGGATGCGGGCCATGGGGCTGCCTCCGCTGCGCCTGCCCGAGGGCTCCCTCGTCGTCCTCGGCGGCGGCTGGAAGGGGCACGCCGACCGGCGCATCGGCAAGGAGGAACTGTACGCGCGCGTCACCGAGCAGCTCGGCATCCCGGGCGAGCGGATCCGGGACACCTTCGGATCGGTCGAGCACTGCATCCCGTACATCGAGTGCGACCACCACAGGCTGCACGCGCCCGTCTGGTCCCGCGTGACGATCCGCTCCACCCGCACCCTCGATCCGCTGCCGTACGGGGAGCGGGGCTACCTGCACGTCGTGTCGCCGTACATCACCTCGGTTCCGGCGCAGAGCGTGGTCATGGGCGACCTCGCCTCCCTCCAGCCGGGCGACGCCTGCGGGTGCGAGCTGGAGACCCCCTGGTTCACCGTGCACGGCCGTGCCGGGGTGAGCCGCAACCGCAGCTGCGCGGTGGCCGCAGCGGAACTGATGAAGGGAATGGCGTGACCATGACTGTGCACCACCACTACTGGCAGGGCTCCTTCATCGGCGACGAGGAGGCCGGGCGCCGCCTCGCCGACCTGCCGGCCGTTGTCGAGGCTGCGCTGGCGACGGTATTGGAGACCGAGACCGTCCTCGCCGCCTGCGACGCGCTCGCCACCGCCTTGCGCGACCCGGCCCACCCCGTACGCGCCAAGCTCGCCGCGCACCTGCCCGCGGGGGAGGACCCCGCCGTCCTGGCCGAACTCGGCGGCCTCCTCGGCCGGCGCGAGCTGACGCGCAAGCTGCGCCGGGAACTCGGCAGCGCCACGCCCGAACGGCTGAACCGGGCCGATCCGCGCGAGACGGTCTACGAGGCGTGGGCGCCCGTGGGCCTGGTCGCCCACATCGCCCCGGGCAACGCCGCGACGGTCGCGCCGCTGAGCGTCGTCGAGGGCCTGCTCGCCGGAAACGTCAACATCCTCAAGACCAGCAGCTCCGACACCCTCCTGACCCAGCACCTGATGGCCGAGCTCGCGGCCCTGGACCCCAGCGGTGCACTGGCCGCGCGGATCGTCGTCCTGCGCTTCCCGTCCTCCCGGCAGGAGTGGCTGCGCCTGATGTGCGCGCCCGCGGACGCCGTCGCCGTGTGGGGCGGCGAAGGCGCGGTCGAAGGGGTGGCCTCCCATGTGCCGGCCGGATGCCGGCTGGTGGAGTGGGGGCACCGGATCTCCTTCGCGTACCTGACGGGCGACGCGTGGTCGGATCCGCTCACGCTCGGCGCCCTTGCCGACGACGTGTGCCTGCACGAGCAGCAGGCGTGCTCCAGCCCCCAGGTCGTCTACCTCGACACCGAGGACGAGGGCGAGGTGTTCGCCTTCGCCGAGCGTTTCGCCGCTGTCCTCGCGGCCCGGCCGCCGGCCGTGGCCGCCGCGTCGGCGGCCGAGCCGGACCCGGCGGAGGCGGCCGAGCTGACCACCACCGAGCTGATGGCCCGGCTGGAGGAACACCTCGGCCTGACCAGGGTGTTCGCCGCGCCCGACGGCTCGTGGCGGGTCATGGCCGACACCCGCTCCCCGCTCACCGCCTCGCCGCTGCACCGCAGCGTGTGGGTCAAGCCGCTGCCCCGCAAGCGGCTGATCGCCACCCTGCGCCCGATGCGCCGCTACCTGCAGACGGCCGGCCTCGCGGGCAGCCGGACCGACATCGCCGAGCTGTCCCGCACCGCCCTGGCCGCGGGCGTCACCCGCGTCACGCCGGTCGGCGCCATGCTGGAGAGCTACGCGGGCGAGCCGCACGACGGCGTCTACGCCCTGCAGCGCTACAGCCGCCGCGTCGCGGTCCAGGCCGACCCGGACCGCTTCGCCACCACCGCCTGCCTGGACGACCTGGCGCGGCCCGTCGTCCTGCCGCCGCCGACGGGTCCGCTGCTGGGCAAGGAGGACGTGCAGGAGCTGGGCCGGCAGGTGGCGCGGGCCGATGCCGAGCTGTACTTCCGCAGCGGCGGCAGCACCGGCGCGCCCGCGCTGTCGATCTTCAGTTACGACGACTACGACACCCAGATGCACGCCGCCGCCCGCGGTCTGCTGGCCGCCGGCTACGACCCGGTCGGGGACCGCACCGCCAACCTCTTCTACTGCGGCGGCATGTACGGCAGCTTCATCAGCTTCTTCTCCGTGCTGGAGCGACTCGGCGGGGTGCAGCTCCCGCTGTCCGCGGGCCCCGACCACCGCGCCACGGCGCAGGCGCTGATCGACCACGGGGCCGACACCCTGTTCGGCATGCCCTCCTACCTGTGGCAGCTGCTGCACGCGGAGGCGGACGCGCTGCGCGCGTACGGAGGCCTGCGCAAGGTCTTCTACGGCGGCGAGCACTTCACGCAGGAACAGCAGCGCACGCTGAAGGACACGTTCGGCATCGAGACCGTCCGCTCGATCACCTACGGCAGCACCGACCTCGGCCCGTTGGGCTACCAGTGCACCGAGAGCTCCGGCGGCGTTCACCACCTGCACGCCGACCTCCACACGATGGAGGTCCTGGACCTGGCCGAGGACCGGCCGGTGGCCGCGGGCGAGACGGGCCGGCTGGTCTTCACCACGCACGCCCGGCGCGGCCAGCGGCTGGGCCGGTACGTGATAGGCGACCTCGGCCGGGAAGTCCCGGGCCGCTGCCCCTGCGGCCGGCACGCGCCCCGCTTCGAGCTGCGGGGGCGCACCGGTGACGTGATGCGCGTGGCGACGTACTTCCTCAACCACCGCCGCTTCCTGGCCCTGGCCGAGGAACGGGGCGGCCACCGCGGCGAGCTGCAGATCCGGCTCGACGGTACGGACGCGCGCGAGCGGCTGACCGTACGGGTGGAACGGTCCGGGCCGACGGACCCGGAGCGGCTGCGGGAGGTCTTCCTTACCGGCTACCCGGAGCTCCGCTCGGCGGTGACGGAACGGCTGCTGGACCTGGTGGTCGAGGCCGTGGACGGCGCGTCCCTGGACCGCAGCCCGACCAGCGGCAAACTCCTCGCGGTGGTGGACACGCGGCACTAGGAAACGGCCGCACCTGCCGTCACGGGGTGCCCGCCGGCCCTGGGCCCGCCGGCCGTGGTCGGCCGGCCAGGGCCGGCGGTCTTCCCGGGGCGCCCCGTCAGCGGCTGGCGGTACGGGCGAATGCGGCGAGCAGGTGACGCGGCGCGGGGCCGGCGGGCCCGGCAGTACGGCGAGCGAGGTGAGGCGGGCCCGGCCGGCGGGCGCGGGGACACCCGGCCGAGGGCGGGCGGCCCGCCGGGACCGAAGCCCCGGCGGGCGGCCGGCCACACGGCGTCAGGAGGGCTTGGTCAGCGAGAACGCGGTGACGGTCGCCTTGTTGTCGCACTCGGCGAACACGCCGTCGTCCATGGAGATCTGGTGTGAGCCCGCGCCGGGCACGCCGAGGACGAGGGTCGGGAAGCTGGCGGGCGTGGCGCCGGATTCGCAGTAGCCGTCCGCCTCACCCTGGACGTTGACGAACGTGAGCTTCGTCCAGGCCCGGGCCCCCGGGGCCAGGGTCACCGTCGAGGCCGAGCCGCTCTGGGTGACGGCGAGCGGGAGGTTCTTGCCGGGCGAGCCGTTCCCCGCTCCGGCGACCGTCGGGAATCCGTGGAGCGTGCAGGGACCCGTCGAGGTGTTGGTGACGGACACGATGGCGGCTCCCGTTCCCGTACCCGGCGGCCGGACGTCGGCCTGGTGAGCGTCCGAGGCCTTGATCTGGTCGGTCTTGCACGGCTTCGCCCCGCCGCCCGTGCCACCCGTACTGCCCGTGCCACCCGTGCCACCCCCGGCGGAGGAAGAGCTCCCGGCGGAGGAAGAGCTCCCGGTGGGGGTCGGCTTCGCCGGCTCCGTCGCCGCGGGCGACGTCGACGGCTTGGCGGGCGCGCCGTCGTCTCCGGCGGGCGTGCAGCCCGCTGTCAAGGCGGTGACCGCCACCGCCGCCGCCAGCGCTGCCGCGGTCCGCCAGACACCTGCTGTGTACTGCATGGGGCGCTCCCCGAGGTTCACGACCGGTCCCACACCGGCACTCGCGGAGGGACACGGCACCGCACCCCTCCCGGGTTCCCGGGCTGCGGCGCTGTGGCGGTTCCGTGACGCGACCATGACGTACGTCGCCGACTGGAGAAGGAGCGGGCTCCGTCGACGGACCGGACCTGCGCTCACCGCGGAGGCACGTGTGTGACCCGGCGGGTGGCGGAGCGCAGCGCGAAGGCCATCACCACTTCGAACACACCGAGCAGGACGAGCCACAGGCCCAGCAGCCGTGTCAGGGCGACCGCGGAGTCCACCGGGAAGCAGAGCACGACGATTCCGGCGACGGTGCCGAGGGCGCCCAGGCCGAAGAGCAGGCCGCGATGCGCGAGCCTGCGGTCGGCGATCGCGACGTAGGCCGTGAGCACTCCCGTCAGCAGCCAGAAGACGCCGACGATCAGGGACAGCGCGCCGATCGTCTGCATCGGATGCCGCAGTACCAGGACGCCCGCCAGGAACGCCAGCATGGCGATCAGGACGCCCGCCAGTCTGCTGCCGCCCGCGTCGCTGCTGTGGGAGAAGGCCGTGACGAATCGGAAGACGCCCGCCACCAGGAGCTGCAGACCGATGATCACGGCCAGGATGTGCAGCGTCTCGTCGGGCCAGACGAGCACCAGGATGCCTGGGATCAGCGTCGCGAGAGCGAAGCCGAGCGCCCAACGCCAGGAACTGCCGACCTGCCTGAGGGCGTCCTCGGGATCGTTCTGCGTGTGCTGCGGTGCCGCGTCGGGGGGTACGGTCATCACGCCTCCCAGGCCAGCCGCACGGCCCGTAGGGGCACCTCGGAGCCGCCGGAGTAGCTTGTGTACCTTTCCGGGTAATTTTAGATCGTTATGGTACGACTCGCTGCTCCGACGGATGAGCCCCTGCGCCGAGGCCGGGGGCGGGTACTCGGCCCGGCCGGCTGCCGTCGAACGTCCCCGGCCCAACCGGCGGGAGACGTTCGACCGGCCGGAGTCAGGAACTCGTGAGGATGACGAGTTGCCGGGTCGCGCGGGTCATCGCGACATAGCGGTCGACCGCTCCCCCGATGCCCTCGCCGAACGCCTCCGGGTCGATGAGGACGACCAGGTCGAACTCGAGCCCCTTGGACAGGGCCGGGGTCAGCGACCGGACCCGGGACTCCGCCCGGACCGCACCGCCGGCGATGGTGCGCGTGCCGATGACACAGGCGGTTCCCTCGGCATGGGCGGCGAGCCAGGCGTCGAGGACCGGGTCCAGGTCCGAAACCGACCCGTGGACGACGGGGACGCCGCTGCTGCGGATGGACATCGGCACATTGGCATCCGGCAGCACGGCCCGGATGACCGGCTCGGCTTGCGCCATCACCTCCTCCGGGGTCCGGTAGTTGATGCCGAGGGAAGCCATGGTGATCCGGCCGAGCCCGATCCGTTCGAGGCGTTCCTGCCACGTCTCGGTGAAGCCGCGCCTGGTCTGGGCGCGGTCCCCCACGATGGTGAAGCTCCGGGACGGGCAGCGGAGCAGCAGCATCTGCCATTCCGCGTCGGTCAGCTCCTGAGCCTCGTCCACGACGATGTGCGCGAACGGGCCGGCGAGCAGGTCCCGGTCGGCGCCGGGTAGTGCGGTCTCGTCGATCAGACTGTCCTGCAGGTCCTTCCCCCGCAGCATCGTCACGGCGCCTTCACCGTCGGCGTCGGCCGCGATCACGCTGTCGATGACACCGGCCATGCGCTCGCGCTCGGCCGCGACGGAGGCGTCACGCCGGCGCCTGCGCACCGAGGCCTCCGGGTCGCCGAGCCGCTGCCGGGCCGCGTCCAGGAGCGGCAGGTCGGACACCGTCCACGCCTGGGCGTCCTCGCGCTGGAGCTTGCGCACCTCGTCGCGGCTGAGCCAGGGAGCGCACTTGCGCAGGTAGGCGGGCACCGACCAGAGGTCTCCGACGAGGTCGGTCGCCTCGAGCATCGGCCACGCGCGGTCGAGGGTCGTGACCAGCTCTCGGTTCTGCCGCAGCGACGCGCGGAACAGGTCGGGCGGGACCTCGTCGCCGTCGTACTTGTCCAGCAGGATCGTGACCAGTTCCTCCCAGATCTGGTCGCGCGCTTCGTTGTGCGGAGTACCGGGTTCCGGCGCTTCGAACGCTGCCGCCCAGTCGTCGGCGCTCAGCCAGACGTCGGACCAGTGGGTCGAGACCGTCATCCCCTTCGTGGGCGGCTCTTCGTAGATTCCGACGGCCGGCTCGATCGCCTTCACCATGTCCGCGGACGACTTCAGCGAGGCCACGTCCGGGTCGCTCTCGATCCCCGCCCCGGCCCCCTCGGCGACGAGGTCCCGCAGGATGCAGGTCTGCACGCCCTCCTCCCCCAAGCTGGGGAGGACGTCGGCCACGTAGTCCAGGTACGGCCGGTGCGGGCCGACGAACAGCACGCCGCCGCGACGGTGACCGAGGCGGGGATCGGAGTAGAGGAGGTGGGCGGTGCGGTGCAGTGCGACGACGGTCTTGCCCGTACCCGGACCGCCGTCGACGACGAGGGCGCCGCGGGATCCCGCCCGGATGATGGCGTCCTGATCGGCCTGGATGGTACCGAGCACGTCCCGCATCCGGGACGACCGGTTGCTGCCCAGGCTGGCGATGAAGGCGGACTGGTCGTCGAGCGCGGCGTGCCCTTCGAGCCCGTCCGCGGTGAACACCTCGTCCCAGTAGTCGCCGATCCGGCCTCGGGTCCAGCGGTACCTGCGACGGCTCGCCAGACCCATCGGGTTGGCGTGGGTCGCCGCGAAGAACGGCTCGGCCGCGGGCGAGCGCCAGTCGAGCAGCAGGCGGCGCCCCGCGCTGTCGGTGAGGCCCAGCCGTCCGATGTACACGGGCTCGGCGTCGTCCGTGCCGACGATGTGTCCGAGGCACAGGTCCAGGCCGAACCGGCGCAAGGCGCGCAGGCGACCGGTCAGCCGGTGGATCTCCGCGTCCCGGTCCATCGCCTCCCGGCCGACCCCGCCGGGCGCCATGCGCGTGGCGTCGAGGCGGTCGGACACTTCGGCGATCGTCTGCTCCAGGCACTGCGCGATGGCCTTGAAGTGCTGCTCGTCGCCGTCGATCAGCGTCGGGTCGGCTTTGGGCGCGAGGTGTCCGGGAAGGTCGAACACGCTGGTGGTCCGGTGGGTGGTCAGGTGGTTCATGCCATCAGCCCCGATCCGATTCAGTGCCCACGAGGGCCGGCAGCGCGCGGGCCCGCGCCTCTGCGCCTGGTGCCCGCAACCGCGTCGCGCGTCCCGACACCGGCGCGGCGTCACCGCGCACCCCATCAACCGTCAACAACACATGCACGTCGTGGATCCCCTATTTCCGCAGGTCCTGGGCTCGGTGCGCGATTCTGCCCGAGGACCGGGGCCTTGCCGCAAGCCCCCCGGTGCGCTATAAGTTGAGAGTGGCAAGGAGTGCGAACTCCTCCTTGCCTTCACGACTTTGCCCTCAACGTCCGCTCTGGACCGACTCCGGCCGGCCGCTGTCCGCACGAACCTCGGGTCGGCTCCGGCTCCGGCCTCATCGAGACCACCGAGACAAAAAGGGGCGGTGCGCCGTGGTGTGGCGCACCGCCCCTTCGGTATGCCCGCGGCCGAAAGGCCGCGGGGACCCCGGACCGGTAGAATGGTGCCATCAGGCCCGCGCTGTTCAGCCGCTGGAGTGCACCGCCCGGTCGGGACTCCGCGAGAGTGCTGGGCACAACTCCCGCCGACGGCAACACGCACACGTCGAGCCGGACACCTGCTCCACCAGCCCCTTGGCTCTCGTCGCGTGGACACCGTCGCGCCGGAACGGGCAATTCCCTATCGCTGACACAGGAGTTGGCGCCATGAGTAACGTCCTGACCCGGGCGGCGGCCATCGCTTCCGCAGCCCTCCTGGCAACAACCGGCGCCTCGATCGGCGCCGCTCAGGCCTCGGCCCTGCCAAGGATCCCGACCTGCCACGTGGCCGACCTGGACCTGGCCGTCGGCGAGCCGGAGGGCGCCGCGGGGTCGCTCAACTACCCGATCCTGTTCACCAACACCTCGACCCACACCTGTGCGTTGCGCGGGTACCCGGGCGTCAGTGTCGTGGATGCCCGGCATCACCAGATCGGGACCTCGGCGATCCGCACCGGCGAGCGGGTGACCACGGTGTCCATCGTCCCGGACGAAACCGTGACCGCCGTTCTGCGCACCAACAGCCGGGCCGTGGCACCGAACTGCCGGCCGACGTCCGCCTACGTCAAGGTCTACCCGCCGAACAGCTTCCAGGCCGTCGAGATCCCCTACCACCTGCGGGTGTGCGGAGCCTTCGAGATAAGCCCGGTGGAAGCCCCGTAATGACCGCCGGAGAACCCGCATCGCGCTTGAGCGGGTGAACGGGCGACTCGCCGACGATCGCGCCCCGGCCCCGCCTGCACCCGGACAAGCCGACGGGCAGGCGGAGATGGCGACCCCGCACCGGGCGGCGGGGGTGAACGAGGACGCACTCCCGCCGGACTACCGGCGCGTTCTCTCCGCGGTGCGGCACCCTGCGGATCCGGTGATCGCCCCCGGCCGGCGACCCGGTCCAACCGGGCGATCGACGGTGCCCGGTCGTCGCGGTGGTGGTTGACCAGTCCGTACCGGGAGGCGGTGGCCGGTCCGCATGCGCCGACAACGGCTCGCACGAGGTGGCGGGCTCGTTGCATGCCCCGGAGCCCGGCAGCCGTCGGATGCCGGGCTCAGGTCAACGGCTTGTCGCTAGCGCCAGGTCTGGTACGGGCTCTTCGCGCCGTGGGTGCCGCAGGGGAAGGTGCGGAGGTGGTGTTCGAAGCTGTCGTCCAGGCACAGGCCGGTCGCCTGGTTCTTCAGCTCGACAGCGCCGTCCGGGTAGCGGTGGACGATCCAGCTCTCGTCCTTGTCCTTGTCGCAGGGATGGGCCGAGACGCTGCCCCGCGGGAAGTCGGTGAGGCAGTGTCCGGTCTTGAGGTTCCTCAGCTCACGGGTGCCGTCGGCCCACCGGTGGACGTTCCACTTCTGGTGGTCGTTGCCCAGGCAGGTATAGGTGCGGACGCCGGAATCGCTGTCGTCCAGGCAGGCCGAAGTCGCGGCGTTGCGGAAGGTCTGGACGCTGTCGAGCGCACCGGCCGGCGCCGCGGCAGCGGCCGGCGCGGTGGCCGAGGTCAGTGCGACGGCGAGCAGGATGCCCGTCAGGGTTGCCGCTCGGGCCTTGGTCGTGAACGCGGGGGTGTTCATCGTTGCTCCTTGGTCTGTGGTGACCGGGGTGTGTTCCGGGGCTGGTGTGTTCCGGGGCCGCTGTGTTCCGGGGCTGGTCAGGGCCCCGACCCCACCCCCGCCCGCGGTGTTGCGGGCGGGGGTGGCGGACGCGGGGGCTGCGGGAGGTCAGCCCACGATGTTGACGGGGCGGTAGGCGTGGTAGCCGTCGCGCCCGTTCACTCCGTACGAGTGCTGCTTCCAGCGGGTTCCGACGCCGCCGGCCTGCTCGTAGGACTTGTAGACGGTGTGGGCGCTGTTGGCCCAGCCGTCGAAGATGACGACGTGGCGCTTGTCGGCGCTGTTGCTGTCGGCCTTGATGACCAGGTCGCCGGGGGCGAGCCGGCTCATCGGGATCGGGCGGGTGTAGGCACTCTTCTTCAGGGCGACGGTGTTGGGTCCGGGCTTGGACAGGCCCAAGGCCATGGAGACGAAACCGGAGCAGTCCTGCCGGTAGCCGTCCTTCCAGCGCTTGTTCTGGCTGTACGGCACGGGACGGCCGTTGTTGGCGGTCAGCCAGGTCTTCGCCCGCGCCAGTACCTGCGCCCGGGTGATGCGGGGAGCAGCCTGAACGGCCTCGGTGTACCCGCTCTCGGAGGAGGCGGTGAACGTCTGGGTCGTCGTGGGCTGCGCCGCGGGCGCCGACGGGGCGGTCAGCGCGGCCGAGCCTACGCAGACGACCGCGGTCAACGCCGCCATGCTCCAACGACGGGTGGTGTTCTTGGACATGTCGGTTCTCCGATTTCTCGTAGGGAGTGACACCGGTCCGCGCGAGGGGGCGACGGGCAGCGGCTCGCGGACTCTGCTGAAGCGGTCGGAAAGCGCTGGTGGCGGAGGAACCGCGTCCCTCCGGCCTCACCCGTCATCGAGCCCCGGCCACCCGTGCAGAGACAGGGGTGCCTGCCTCTGCACGGGCTGCGGAGCGGGGTGATGACGAGTTTGTGGTGACGTGTCGGGGCGCCGCAACGTTGTCCCGTTTGCTTCACCGATGTCGGGATCCCTAGGCTTCTGACCTGCTGGGACATGACCATCCCGGGACAAGCGCGGCCTGCCGGGGCAACAAGGAGTGGCGCCGGCCGGAAGGAGCGGACGTGGCAGGCGTCGACGGGCGGCACGCCGGTGCGGGAAAGCAGCTGGCGGATGCGCTGAGGGAGCTGCAGCAGCGCTCCGGGCGCACACTGCGTTCCCTCGAGTCGGAAGTGATGATCAGCGACTCGTCGCTGTCGCGCTACCTACGGGGCAGCACGGTCCCGCCATGGGCCATCGTCCGCGATCTGTGCCGTGCGCTGGACGCGGATCCGGCGGACTACCGGGTGCTGTGGGAAGCGGCGGACCGGTGCCAGCCCAAACCGCCCGTGAGCGGCGCCGGGCCCGGAGCCGAACCGGGGCCCCCGTCGTGGTGGCGCCCGACATGGCAGCGTGCGGCCGCCGTCCGGATCCGGAGCCGGTACGCGTGGGCCGCCGGTGGCGTCTTCCTCGGCCTGGTCCTCGGAACCGCGCTGACCTGGGCCGTTCTACAGCCGGACAATGCGGCGGAGCCCACCCGGGATCCGGCGGCGGCAGCGGCGCCGACGGCGGCCGGCGACAAAGCCCGGGGCAACGGTCCGGCATCGCACGACGAGGTACGGAACTTCGTCAACCGGGCCACCGGGAACTGCCTGGACCACAGCCTCGACCAGGGACTGCGTTCGTTCGCGCCCAACGGGATGAGCTACCAGCGGTGGACCGTTCACCCGTACCCCGATGGCACCAGCGGGCTGCGCAACCACGCGACGGGCGCTTGCCTGGACATCACCGGCTCGGGGCTACGGGCCGCGGCCTGCGGCAAGGCCTCGTCCCAGAGGTGGTCCCTCACCCCGTTGGCCGACGAGTCGGTGCAGGTCAGGAGCCAGACCACGGGCGCTTGCCTGGACGACGGCGGCGCCGCCGGGCTGCGCGCCGTGCCCTGCAACGGCTCGGACCAGCAGAAGTGGGGCTGACGGGGCGACCGGCCCGACGCGTTCTCAGGTACGGGCCTGCGGCGAGGGCGGCGGCTCAGGCCACCTCCGCGCTGTCCAGCTCGGCATGGCGCTCGCCCTTGGACAGGCGCACGGCATTCCAGCCCCTGCGCAGGGTGAGGGAAACCGCCGACTCGCCCCAGTGGTCCCAGCCCGTGTGCGGATAGTTCACGGCCCCTGCGGCGCGGCCGTTGACCGTCAGAAGGTGCGAGGCGGGTGCCGGGCCGTCGGCGCTGTTCCGGGAGCCGTTGGCGAACCGCACCCAGAGGGTGTGGACGCCTTCCGAGGCGGCGAAGACACTGAACTCGACGAAACTGTCCGCGTGGTCGATGTAGCCGACCGCCCTCCCGTCGAGGGCGCCGACGGCGTCGCGGACGACGGCGTGGTTCACCCGTGCGCTCTCCGCCTGGTAGAGCACTTTGCTGCCCCGGACCACCGGACGGCCGTCGGCGAACCCCAGTTCGGCCCCGTACATGACGCGTCGCCGTACGCCGTCGTCCCGCCAGCCGTGGAAGAGGATCCGGTCCCGTCCGTCCGGGCCCGTCACCACGTCCTGACCCCCCGGGCCGCGGACCGCGCCGCTGACGGACGCCGTGGTCATCAGGGGTGCGGCCGCCTTGGTGTAGGGGCCTGTGAGGCCGGTCGCCACCGCATAGCCGGTCTTGTACCCGTCGCCGCGGTAGAAGTCGGCCGAGTAGAACAGCACGTAGCGGCCGTCCCGTTTGACGAGGGTGGGGGCTTCGACCACTTTCCCTTCCCACTCGCGGTCCTGCTTGATCAGCCGGATGGGCTCACCCGTCGTACGGGTGCCGTCCCAGGAGACCGCCTGGAGGTGGAGCCACGTATCCCTCTCGCAGCAGTTGCCGTCGTTCTTCCACAGCAGGTACCGCCGGCCGTTCTCCGTGTAGCTCGCGGCGTCGATGGCACCGCCCTCGTCGGCCGGGCAGACCAGGGGCCCGTCGCCGACGGGCCGGAACGGTCCGTTCGGTGAGGAGGAGCGGGCGACGCCGATGCACTGCCTGCCGCTCGCCCGGTCGAGGGCGGTGTAGTGCATGGTGAAACCTCGGCCGTTGTCGAACACCTCGGGTGCCCATACCTGCCGGGGGTTCGGATCCGCCCACCCCCCGAGTCGGGGCAAGGCGTCGGAGCCGGCCATCGACCAATGCGCCAGGTCCCGGGACGTTGCGTGCTGGATGTGTCTGCTGCCGTCGTTCGTCGCGTACGCGTGGTAGGTGCTGCCCACCTTCACGATGTCCGGGTCGGCGAACTCCCGGTCGAGGACCGGGCCCGGGACGACCTCGGCCCCGGCCGGAGCCGCGGCGAGGGCCCCGAGGGCGGACACGAGGGCGGCCGCCACCGCGAGACGCCGTCCGATCCGGTGCACAGCCGCACGAAACACATCGTCTCCTCGAAATGACGGGTATGCCGACGGGTACGCCACTGAGAACGACGGCGTGGGGTGCGGGGTTGCGCCCCACCCGCAGCACCCCACCCGCAGCACCCCACCCGTAGCACCCCACCCGCGGCGCCCGGCCCGCGAGCGCCTCCGGGGCCGAAGGGGTGCGCGGGTCGGCAGCGCCCGGAAAGCAGGTCGAGGGGTGGCCGGGTCGAGGGGTGGCCGGGTCAAGGGGTGGCCGGGTCAAGGGGTGGCGGGGTCCAGCAGGTGGGGGCCGTTGTTGCGGACACTGTTGACCGCCGTCGAGACCGCGGTCACCGCGAGACGGCCTCCGGCAGGGGTGTGGAGGAGAGCACGGAGATCCGCCGTGTCCTGGTGGGCGGGATCGAGCCACGTGTCGTAGTCCCCGGGGTCGAGGGCGAGCGGCATGCGGGGATGGATACGGCCGGCCAGATCGGTGGCCTCGGTCGTGATGATCGTGGCCGTGGTCAGCCAGGCCGACGGGTCGTCGTCGTCCTTGACGCCCGGGTCGCGCCAGAACTCGTACAGCCCGGCCATGGCCATCACCCCCGCGTCCTCGGGGCGGATGAAGTACGGCCGTTTATGGGCCTTGACCGAGCCGGTGGCGGGCACCGCGACCCATTCGTAGAAGCCGTCCGCGGGCAGCAGACACCGCCGCCGGGTGAACGCGCGCCGGTACGCAGGCTTCTCGTGCACGGTCTCCACCCTCGCGTTGATCATCCGCGAACCGACCGCCGGGTCCTTCGCCCAGGACGGAACCAGACCCCACCGCACCGGCCGCAGCCGCCGGGCCACCTCCCCGCTCTCGCGGTCGGCTCGCTCCAGGACCGCCCACACGTCATCGGTCGGGGCCACGTTCCACGAGGGCCCGAGTTCCCCGGCGCCGGGCTCCCGTTCGGCGTCGAACAGGCCCGCGAGGTCCTCCGGGGCCCGGGACGAGGCATACCGACCGCACATACCCCCACCCTGCCACCCCACGGACGCAAACGGGCCGAACCACACCCGGCCGGTACCTTCGACGCCCGCCCGCACCCGGCTCGCCCACGCCGAACCGGACTCCCCCGCGGCCGCCTCCGGCAGTCCCGGGTCGGCCCGCGGGGCGGCCAGTTGCCCGGGTGCTGCAGGAGCGCGATCAGGCCGTTGCCGAACGTTCGCCCGCCTCTCGCGGACCGGCCGCCCGGACCGGCGTTCAGGTCACGACGCGCTCCTGGTCGGCGAGCCGTCCCCCGTGCCCGTCCGCGGAGTCGACCGGCAGATTCCGCGGGTCCTCCCCCGGTCGCCCCCGTCGCTCGGCGATGAGCTCCCGCGGACGGCCCGGACCCTGCCGTCGCCTTCGAACGCTGTACGTCACCGGCCGGAAGTCGTCGGAGACGGTCAGCGTGAAGTCCGCGCCGTTGGGGTATTTGTCGGTCACGGTGAGTACGTACCCCCTTGGCCCAGCTCATCTCGGCACCTGTACGCCGCAGTGATCCTCCTCGGGGGCCACGCCGCCGGATGCCCTGCCGCCCGTTCCTCCCTGCCAGCGGCCGACGCCGCTGCCGTACCGGTCCCCGCCCCTGCCGTCTCACACCCGAGGAGCCCTCGTGGCCGTCCTCACCACGATCGTCGTGGTCCTCGGCGCCTGGTGCGCCGTCAGCGTAGTCACCGCCGCGCTGTACGCCGCCGTCCGCGGCCGCCACGTCCGCCACCAGCGGGCGGTGGCGTCCGTGCTGGACGGCGCTGCCGGCCGGTACGCGTCCGCCCCGGCACCCGGCGACCGTGGCGCGTCGGCCCAGTTGCTGGCGGGTACGGACAGAAGACCCGGCTGACGGACCACGGTCACCGACCGCGGGCTGTTCTGTTGCCCTCTGGTCGCATGCGCCTTCCGGCGACCCCGGCGCCGAGACCCGAAGTGCCGGACAGGGCGGCCGCTCGGGCGTTATCCGCCCCCGCCGCGCCAGATGTTGTCGAAGGCCGCCTCGTCGATGGCGCGGCGCTGCCGTACGGTCTCCAGTTCCAGCAACGCGTCGTTGACGGCGGCCAGCACCGTCGCGACGTCGTCGGTCACCTCCGGAGCGTCTCCGGTCCGTTCGCCGCGGATCCCGGCGGCCTCCGAGAGGGCGGCGAGAACGGGTTCGTCCGCTGTCCAGCGGTCGGTGGCCCGGCGGCGGGCGGGCGAATCGACCAGCACCGGCTGACCGGCCCGGAAGGGGTTCGCGCGGCGGCGTTCCCGGACGAGCTGTCCCTCCGCCTCGAGCGCGGCCCGGTACGCCGCGGACAGCCCGTGGCCCCTGCGCCACAGCCAGTCGTCGAGCGACTCGTACGGCGCCTCCCGGACGAGCGAGGCGGCGGCCTCGTCCAACAGGCGGTCAGCCGGTGCCGGCTGGGGGCCCGGCACGATGTGCTCGCCGTCCAGGCCGACGGCTCCGACGGCGAGGAGGTCGATGATCTCGGCCCCCGCGAGCGCCAGCGACAGGTCGCCCTGTTCGGCGGGGCGGCCGGTCTCCGCATCCAGGGCGACGATCAGCAAGTCCCTCGGTGTGGTCATGAAGGGCTCCACATCCCGTGCATCCGCGGCACGTCCGTCCCTGAGCGGCTGGTGCGGCGATCGCCGTCCCCCGGAGGGGTGAGGTCGGCCGCCGGGCATTCCCGCGCCCGAGCATACGGAGCGGAGGCGGCGACCGCATCTGCTTCGCCGGACACGGCCCGGCCGGAGACCACCTCACCGCCGTCGCCTCGCCCCGGCGCATCCGCTCCCTCCGGGACAACCGGGATGCGCGGACACACGACGGCCACGGTTCTCATGCGGCGGTGTCCTCCTGTGCGGCCGGGCGGACGTGGATGACGCCGTCGGTGACGACGACTTCGTGGGTGCGGACGGGACGGCGCGCCGGCAGACGGGTCGGCTGTCCGGTGCGGACGTCGAACGAGGCGGCGTGGAGCGGGCATTCGACCAGACAGCCTTCGAGCCATCCCTCGGAGAGCGAGGCGTCCTGATGGGTGCAGGTGTCGTCGATCGCGTACAGCTCCCCGTCGGCGTTGAACACCGCGATGGGCGGTGTGGTGTCGACACGGACGGATTCGCCCGCAGGGAGGTCTTCAAGGCGGCAGACGGGAATCACGGGCCCCCCTCGGTCCAGGACTCTTCGCTAGCATGAGGTTGCGTATGGCGCATGATGGAGCGTGATGCGCAACAGAATCGGGTTGCGGTGCCCCCCGCGTCAAGGGCTTCCGAGGACGTGCGCCCAGCCGTGTGCCCGGCGGACCGCAAGATGGTGAGAGTTGAGTTGAGCTATGACCGGCGACCAGGCAGTGGCTGAGCAGAACGAGGCAGCGCAGGACCGCGCACCCAAGGGCGGGGCGGGGGCGATCCAGTCGGTGGACCGCGCCGTGAGCGTGCTGGAGATCCTCGCCCGGCGCGGGGAGGCGGGCGTCACCGACATCGCCGACGAGCTGGACGTGCACAGGTCCACGGCGTTCCGGCTGCTCTGCGTGCTGGAGAACCGGGGCCTGGTCTCGCAGGCCCAGGACCGCGGCAAGTACTTCCTCGGGGCGGGCGTCCTGCGCCTGGCGGGCGCGGCGGCCGTACGCCTGGACATCTCCCAGGAGGGCGCCCCGGTGTGCCGGGAACTCGCCGACGAACTCGGCGAGACGGTGAACATCGCGGTCCTGGACGACGATGCCGCCGTCAACATCATGCAGGCGCGCGGCCCCGCCTCGGTCACCGCGCAGAACTGGCTGGGCCGGCGCACCCCCCTGCACGCCACCTCCAGCGGGAAGGTGCTCTTGGCCCATCTGCCGGCGACGCTGCGCGAAGGACTCCTCGCCCGGGCGCTGCCGCGGTTCACGGAACACACGGTGACCAGCGCCGGCATGCTGCGGGCCGAGCTCGACGCGGCGTGTGCGCAGGGCTTCGCGATCGTGGCGGAGGAGCTGGAACTGGGCCTGAACGCGGCCGCCGCGCCGGTGCGCGCGCACGACGGCAGGGTGATCGGCGCGCTCAGCGTCTCGGGCCCGGCCTACCGCCTCGGACGGGACCGGCTGCCGGAGCTGGCCGCGCGGACGGTCGTCGCGGCCGACGAGCTGTCCCGACGGATGGGTTACGGCTTCTGAGACGTCGCGCTTCTGCGCCGTGCCGACGTGCCGCGCCGAGCCGCCGCGCCGAGCCGTGCCGTGCCGGTTCGCTTCTGAGCCATTCCGCCGAGCCGCGCCCCACGCGACGTGGGGCCGGGGAGAGCCGGCACCGCGTCGTCGTATGCGGGAAGGACGCGCGTGGAACCCGTGTCGAGAGCGTCTCCGTGGGCCCGCGCGGATTTGCCAGACGTTAACGCCCGCCCCTTGACGGCGGGTTGCCGACATTCCCACTATGTTCCCCATCGCGCAACACATCGTGCACTCCGCAACAGCCGAGGAGCCCATCGTGCCGCATGAGGTCCGTGCCGTCGTTGCCGTGGAGAAGGGGGCGCCCACGGCCCCGCATACCGGCCGCCTGCGCGCCGAACGGGTCGTCACCTCGGGCACGTTCACCCTCGACGGCGAGACCTTCGACGTCGACAACAACGTCTGGCTCATCGGCGACGACGCGGAGGTCCTCGTCGTCGACGCGGCCCACGACGCCCCCGCGATCGTGGCCGCCGTCGCCGGACGCCGGATCACCGCCGTCGTGTGCACACACGGTCACGACGACCACATCGGTGCGGCCGCCGCGCTGGCAGAGGCTTCCGGAGCTCCCGTCCTGCTGCACCCGGCCGACCGCGAGCTCTGGGACCACGTCCACCCGTCGCGCCCTCCGGACGGTGAACTCTCCGACGGCCAGAGGCTGTTCATCGCAGGGACCGCGGTGCGCGTCCTGCACACCCCCGGCCACACCTGGGGCAGTTGCAGTCTCCACGCAGCGTTCCTCGACGCCGTGTTCACCGGCGACACCCTCTTCCGCGGCGGTCCGGGCGCGACCGGCCGCTCGTACTCCGACCGGCCGACGATCCTGGCGTCCGTACGGCGCCGCCTGCTCACGCTCCCCGGGGCGACCGTCGTGCACACCGGGCACGGCGACGACACCACCGTCGCCGCCGAGCGCACCACCCTGCCCGGCCTCCGCTAAGCCGTGTCGGGGGCGGTGGGCGCGGGCGGGGGCGCGGGGGAAGGACCAGCCGCGGGAGGG
>NZ_JBHJTK010000001.1:755829-765567 GCF_042267665.1 Streptomyces sp. NPDC056224 | reverse complement strand
GCTCGCCCCGGCGGGGCCCCCGCCCCCCCCCCCCCCACCCACGACAGGACCCAGGTCCGTCCCCACCCGACTCAAGGAGGGGCATGTCCCACGCGCCCGCACCCGGTCCCCGTGTCGTGGTCATCGGCGCCGGCATCGTCGGCTGCTCGCTCGCCGACGAGCTGACCGCCCGCGGCTGGAGCGATGTCACGGTCCTCGAACAGGGCCCGCTCCCGGCCCCGGGCGGTTCCACCTCGCACGCCCCGGGTCTCGTCTTCCGGACCAATCCGTCGAAGACGCTGAGCGCGTTCGCCGGGTACACCATCGAGAAGTTCAGCGCACTCGAGGTCGACGGCCTGCCCTGCTTCAACCCGGTGGGCGGTCTGGAGCTGGCCACCACCGAGGAGCGGCTGGCCGACCTCCACCGCAGGGCCGGTTACGCGGCGTCCTGGGGCATCCGCGGCGAGCTGGTCTCCGCCGGGCGGTGCAAGGAGCTGTGGCCGTTGCTGGACACGAGCAGGATCCTCGGCGGGTTCTTCACCCCGGACGACGGCCTGGCCCGTGCCGTCCCCGCCTGCCGGGCCCAGATGGAGCGTGCCCGGAGCCGCGGCGCCCGGTTCCTGGAACGGCACACCGTCACCGGCATCGGGCAGGAGGACGGCCGGGTGACGGGTGTCGTCACCGACCGGGGTGTCTTCCCGGCCGACCACGTCGTGTCGGCGGCCGGCTTCTGGGGTCCGGTCGTCGGCCGGATGGCGGGTGTCGACGTGCCCCTGCTGCCGCTCGCCCACCAGTACGCGAGGACCCGGCCCCTGCCGGAGCTCGCGGGCCTCAACGACCCGCGCACCGAGGCGTCCCGGCCGATCCTGCGGTTCCAGGACCGCGACCTGTACTTCCGTGAGCACACCGACAGGATCGGTGTCGGCAGCTACGCCCACCGGCCGCTGCCCGTCGACCCGTTCACCGTCCCGGCCTACGACGAGGCACCGGTCATGCCGTCCTCGTACCCGTTCACACCGGAGGACTTCGCACCGAGCTGGCGGGACTGTCAGGAGCTGCTGCCCGCGCTCGCCGGGAGCGGGGTCGAGGAGGGGTTCAACGGCGTCTTCTCCTTCACGCCGGACGGGATGCCCCTGCTCGGCGAGGCCCGCACGCCGCGCGGATTCTGGCTCGCCGAAGCCGTGTGGGTCACCCATTCGGCGGGGGTGGCCAGGGCCGTCGCACAGTGGATGGTGGAGGGGCGGCCCGGGATCGACGTCCACGAGTGCGATCTCACCCGCTTCGAGGACGCCCAGCGCTCCCCCGCGTACGTCGCCGACCGCGGGGCCCGGCAGTTCGTCGAGGTGTACGACGTCCTGCACCCGCTGCAGCCCGTGGAGCAGCCGCGCCCCCTGCGCGTGAGCCCCTTCCACCCCCGCCAGCAGGAGCTCGGGGCGCGCTTCCTGGAGGGTGGCGGCTGGGAACGGCCGCACTGGTACGAGGCGAACGCCCCGCTCGCCGAGGGCGTCGATCTGCCCGGACGGGACTCCTGGTCGGCCCGCTACTGGTCGCCGATCGCCGCCGCCGAGGCACGGGCGACGCGCGAGAAGGTCGCCCTGTACGACATGACCCCGCTGCGCAGGCTGGAGGTCACCGGCCCCGGCGCCCTGACCTTCCTGCAGCGCATGACGACCAACGACCTCGCCAAGAAGCCCGGCGCGGTGACCTACACCCTGATGCTCGACGCGACCGGTGGCATCCGCTCGGACCTCACCGTGGCCCGCCTGGCCGCCGACCGCTTCCAGATCGGCGCCAACAGCCGCGCGGACGAGGACTGGCTGCTGCGCCACGCCCCCGACGACGTGCGGATGCGTGACATCACCTCCGGCACCTGCTGCGTCGGCGTGTGGGGACCTCTCGCCCGGGCGCTGGTGCAGCCGCTGACCCGGGACGACTTCTCCCACCGGGGCTTCGGCTACTTCCGTGCCAAACGGACCCACATCGGCCACGTCCCCGTGACGGCGATGCGGCTGAGCTACGTCGGCGAGCTCGGCTGGGAGCTGTACACCACCGCCGACCTCGGGCTGCGGCTCTGGGACACGCTCTGGGAGGCCGGCCGGGAGCACGGCGTGATCGCCGCGGGCCGCTCGGCCTTCAACAGCCTGCGCCTGGAGAAGGGGTACCGCTCATGGGGCCAGGACATGACCGACGAGGACACCCCGTACGAGGCCGGGCTCGGTTTCGCCGTGCGGATGGACAAGGGCGACTTCGTCGGACGCACCGCTCTGGAGAACGCGGGCGAGCCCCGGCGCAGGCTCACCGCACTGCTGCTCGACGACCCGGCGGCCGTCGTCCTCGGCAAGGAACCGGTGTACGTCGGCGGTCTGCCCGCCGGATACGTGACCAGCGCCTCCTACGGCTACACCCTGGGCCGCTGCGTCGCGTACGCGTGGCTGCCCCCGCTCGGCGCCGGCACCCCGGTACACATCGAGTACTTCGGTGAGAAGGTCCCGGCGACCGTCGCCGACGAGCCACTGTTCGACCCCGGCATGAGCCGCATCCGCCGTTAGGCAGCGTCCGAGGAGGACCCCACCGTGTCACCCACCTATGACGTGATCGTCGTCGGCCTGGGCGGAATGGGCAGTGCCGCCGCCCGCCATCTGTCCGCGCGAGGCGCGCGCACGCTCGGCCTGGAGAAGTTCGGCCCGGTCCACAACCGCGGTTCGAGCCACGGAGGTTCGCGCATCACGCGGCAGTCGTACTTCGAGGACCCCGCCTACGTGCCGCTGCTGCTGCGCTCCTACGAGCTGTTCGACGCCCTGGAGCGCGACACCGGCCGGGACATCGCCACGCTGTGCGGCGGTGTGATGGTCGGCCGCCCCGATTCCCGTACGGTGTCCGGCTCGCTGCGCTCGGCCCGGCAGTGGGACCTGCCGCACGAGATGCTCGACGCGAAGGAGCTCCATCGCCGCTTCCCCACCCTCACCCCCGCCGGGGACGAGGTGGCACTGTACGAGGCGCGGGCCGGGCTCGTCCGGCCCGAGAACACGGTCGCGGCCCACCTCCAGCTCGCCACGCGGACGGGCGCGGATCTGCACTTCGGGGAACCGGTGGTGCGCTGGGAGCCGTACCGCGACGGAGTACGGGTCCATACCGCCGAGAACAGCTACACCGCCGGCCAGCTGGTGATCTGCCCGGGTGCGTGGGCGCCGCAGCTGCTCACGGACCTGGGCGTGCCGTTCACCATCGAGCGGCAGGTCATGTACTGGTTCGAGCCCGAGGGCGGCACCCGTCCCTTCCTCCCCGAGAACCATCCGATCTACATCTGGGAGGACGCGGACGACGTCCAGTTCTACGGCTTCCCCTCGATCGACGGTCCCGGGCTCGGCGCGAAGGTGGCGTTCTTCCGCAAGGGCACCGTGTGCACGCCGGAGACCATCGACCGGGTCGTGCGCGAGGAGGAGGTCGCGGCGATGGCGGAACAGCTCTCCCGGCACATCCCGTCCCTGCCCGGCCGTTTCCTCAAGGCCGCCACCTGCATGTACTCCAACACCCCCGACGAGCATTTCGTGATCGCGCGCCATCCGGAGCACCCCGGCTCGGTGACCGTGGCGTGCGGGTTTTCCGGCCACGGCTTCAAGTTCGTGCCCGTCGTCGGGGAGATCGTCGCCGACCTGGCGCTGAACGGCGTCACCGGGCATCCCATCGAGCTCTTCGACCCGCGCCGGCCGTCCGCGGCGACCGCGCCGCGGACCGTGTCCGCGCCCTCCGCCTGAGGAGTCCGCCTTGACGGCCACCGACCTCCCGCCCAGCCTGATCGCCACGCTGCCCGGCCGCTTCTACACCGACCCGGAGATCTTCCGGCGGGAGCAGGAGCGGCTCTTCGAATCGATGTGGTTCTGCGCCGTGCGCGGCACCGATCTCGACAGGCCCGGTGCGTTCCGTACCGTGCAGGTCGGCCGCGAGAGCGTGATCGTGACCCGTAACCGGGCGGGCGAGCTGCGCGCCTTCCTCAACGTCTGCCGGCACCGCGGCGCCCGGCTGTGCACCGAGGGGTCCGGTGAGTTCCGGCGCGCGCTCCAATGCCCCTACCACGCCTGGACGTACGACCTCGACGGCAAGCTGATCGCCGCGCCGAACCTGGTGAGGATGCCCGACGTCGACCGCAGCGCCTACGGCCTGGTGACGGTGCACCTGCGCGAATGGCTGGGCTACGCGTGGGTGTGCCTGGCCGGCGAGCCGCCGTCCTTCGAGGAGACCGTGATCGGCGCGGCCGTGGAGCGGCTCGGTGACGCGGCGTCCATCGAGCGGTACGGCACGGCGGGGCTCGCGCTCGGCCGGCGGATCTCGTACGACGTGAAGGCGAACTGGAAGCTGATCGTCGAGAACTTCATGGAGTGCTACCACTGCGCGACGATCCATCCTGAACTCACCGATGTGCTGCCGGAGTTCGCGGACGGGTACGCGGCGCAGTCCTACGTGGGGCACGGCGCCGAGTTCGCCGAGGAGGCCGAGGGCTTCACCGTCGACGGCAGTCAGGGGTTCGCCAGACTGCCCGAGGTGGCCGAGGAGCAGGACCGGCGCTACTACGCCATCACGGTCAAGCCCACCGTGTTCGTCAACCTCGTCCCCGACCACGTGATCGTGCACCGGATGTTCCCGCTCGCCGAGGACCGCACGGTCGTCGAGTGCGACTGGCTGTACGCGCCGGAGGTCGTCGAGTCGGGCGCGGACGTGTCGAAGTCCGTGGAGCTGTTCCACCGGGTCAACGTCCAGGACTTCGACGCCTGTGAGCGGACCCAGCCGGCGATGGCGTCGCGCGCGTACCGGGCGGGCGGCGTGCTGGTGCCGGCCGAGCACCATCTCGGGGTCTTCCACGCCTGGCTGACCGAGAAGCTGGGGGGCACCGGTGCCTGATCTGTTCATCGGCGGCGCGTGGACGGCTGCCCGCGACGGGCGCACCCGGGAGATCCGCTGTCCCGCCGACGGCACTCTCGTCGCGGAGGTCGACGAGGCGGACGGCAACGACACGTCCGACGCGATCGCCGCGGCCCGCCTGGCGTTCGACGAGGGCCCGTGGCCGCACACCCGCGCCGCCGGGCGCGGCGACCTGCTGCTGCGCGTCGCCGATCTGATCGCCCGCGACGGGGAGGCGCTGGCTCGCGCCGAGTCCCTCGACACCGGGAAGCGGCTGGTGGAGAGCGCGTACGACGTCGACGACGTCGTGAAGTGCTTCCGGTACTTCGGGCGGCTCGCCCCCGCCGATACCGGCCGGGTGATCGAGACGGGCACGGCGAACACCGACAGCCGGGTGGTGCACGAGCCGGTCGGGGTCTGCGGACTGATCACGCCGTGGAACTATCCGCTGCTCCAGACGGCGTGGAAGGTCGCGCCGGCCCTCGCCGCGGGCAACACCTTCGTCCTGAAACCGAGCGAGCTCACCCCGCACACCGCGATCCGCCTGATGCGCCTGCTCGCCGAGGCGGGGCTGCCCGACGGTGTCGCCAACCTCGTACTCGGCGCGGGCCCCGCGGCGGGTGCGCCGCTCGCCGACCACCCCGACGTCGACCTGCTCTCCTTCACCGGCGCTCTGCAGACCGGCCGCCGGCTGATGGCCGCGGCCGCCGGAACGGTGAAGAAGGTCGCGCTCGAACTCGGGGGCAAGAACCCGAACGTCGTCTTCGCGGACGCCGATGTCGAGGCGGCGGTGGACATGGCGCTGACCGCGGTGTTCTTGCATTCGGGGCAGGTCTGTTCCGCGGGAGCGCGGCTGCTCGTCGAGGACGCGCTGCACGACCGGTTCGTCGACGAGGTCGTGCGCAGGGCCGGGAAGATCCGCCTGGGCGGCCCCTTCGACGAGCGGGCGCAGACCGGGCCGCTCGTCTCGGCCGCCCATCGCGCCAAGGTGGAGGCCTACGTCACGCAGGGCGTCACCGAGGGCGCGGTGCTGCGCTGCGGCGGCTCCCGGCCCGAAGGGCCCGCGTACGACCGGGGCTTCTACTACCTGCCGACCGTCCTCGACGAGTGTCATGCGGGGATGTCGGTGGTGCGGGAGGAGTCCTTCGGCCCGGTCCTGACGGTGGAGCGGTTCCGCGACGAGGACGAGGCCGTGCGGCTCGCGAACGACACGGTCTACGGTCTCGCGGGCGCGGTGTGGACGGGCGACGAGGGCAGGGCCTGGCGCGTCGCGGGACGGCTGCGCCTGGGCACCGTGTGGATCAACGACTACCACCCCTACCTGCCGCAGGCGGAGTGGGGAGGGTTCAAGCAGTCCGGCACGGGGCGGGAGCTCGGTCCGGCCGGTCTCGCCGAATACCGCGAGACGAAGCACATCTGGCGCAACACCGCACCGGAGCCGCAGGGCTGGTTCGCGTGAGACAACCTCTACTGTCCAGGAGCTGATCCATGGAAACTGCGCCACCCTCCCCGCCGGGCGACGACGCGGAGCTCGCCGAGTTCGGCTACCGTCCCGAACTCAAGCGGACGCTCGGCAACTTCCACACCTTCGCGGCCGGCATCTCGTACATCTCGATCCTCACGGGCACCTTCCAGCTCTTCTACTTCGGGTACGCCAGCGGCGGTCCCGCCTATTGGTGGTCCTGGCCTATGGTCTTCGCCGGCCAGTTCACGGTCGCGCTGTGCTTCGCCGAACTGGCCGCCCGCTATCCCGTGGCCGGGTCCATCTACAACTGGGCGAAGAAGGTCGGGAACGGACACGTCGGCTGGCTCGCCGGCTGGATGATGCTCATCGCCTCGATCGTGTCCATCGCCGCCGTGGCCCTCGCCTACCAGTTGACGCTCCCGCAGATCTCGTCCGTCTTCCAGTTCGTCGGGGACGGGACCGGGACGTACGACGTGGCGACCAACGCGGTGGTCCTGGCCGCCGCCTTGATCCTCTTCACGACGGTCGTGAGCGCCTTCGGCGTGAAGCTGATGGCGCGGATCAACACCGCGGGTGTCTTCCTCGAACTCATCGCGACCGTCGTCCTGATCGTGCTGCTCGCGGTGAACGTCGTACGCGGGCCGCAGGTCGTCACCGAGACAGCCGGCAGCGGTTCCGGCCAGCCCCTGGGCTATTTCGGGGCGTTCCTGATCGCCTCGCTCGCCTCGGCCTACGTGATGTACGGCTTCGACACCGCGGCCTCGCTCGGCGAGGAGTCCCTCGATCCCTCGCGGAACGCGCCGCGCGCCATCATCCGTGCGATCGTCGCCTCGTTCGTCCTGGGCGGCCTGGTCCTGATCCTCGCGCTGATGAGCGTGTCGAGTCTGCGCGGCGAGAGGCTTTCCACGGACGGGCTGCAGTACGTCGTCCTCGACGTCCTCGGCCCGACGGCCGGCAAGGCGATGCTGTGGTGCGTACTGATAGCCGTCACCGTCTGCGCGCTCGCGGTGCACACGGCGGCCGTCCGGCTCGCCTTCGCCATGGCCAGGGACAACAATCTGCCCGCCTCCTCCCGGCTCGCGAAGGTCAGCGCGCGGTTCGGCACCCCGATCCTGCCGACCGTGCTCATCGGGGTGCTCGCCCTCGCGATCCTGCTGGTCAACATCCGCCAGCCGCAGATCTTCACCGTGGTCACCAGCATCGGCATCGTGATGATCTACATCGCCTATCTCCTGGTGACCGGGCCGATGCTGGTGGCGCGGCTGCGCGGGCGGTGGCAGCCCGCCGCGGGCAAGTTCTCCCTCGGCCGGTGGGGACTGCCCGTCAACGTCCTCGCCGTGGTGTGGGGGGCGGCGATGACCCTCAACCTCATCTGGCCGCGGTCGGCCGTGTACAACGCGGCGGCCCCGTACCACTGGTACCTGCGCTGGGGCGCAGTGCTGTTCGTCGGCGCGATCGCACTGGGCGGCTTCGGCTACTACTGGTTCGTCCAGCGGCATCGTACGGGCGTCCTCGCCGAACACGCCGCGGTGGCCCGCCCCGGGCCCGCGGCACTCGAGGAGGTCGGCCCCTCATGAGCGGACGGTCCGGAGAGTTCGACTACGTCGTGGTCGGTGGCGGTACCGCGGGCAATGTGGTCGCGGCGCGGCTGAGCGAGGACCCGTCCGTCACCGTGTGCGTCCTGGAGGCGGGCCCGAGCGACGTCGGGGACGACGCCGTCCTGAAGCTGGAACGGTGGATGGGTCTGCTGGAGTCCGGCTACGACTGGGACTACCCGGTCGAGCCGCAGGCCTGCGGCAACAGCTTCATGCGGCACGCGCGCGCCAAGGTGCTCGGCGGCTGTTCCTCGCACAACTCCTGCATCGCCTTCTGGGCGCCCGCCGAGGACCTGGACGGCTGGGCGGCGTCCGGGTGTACGGGCTGGAGCGCGGCGGACCTGTTCCCCCTGTACCGCAGGCTGGAGGACAACGACGCTCCCGGGGACCACCACGGCCGTTCGGGACCGGTGAGGCTGCGCACCCTCAAGGGCGAGGACCCGTGTGGCGCCGCCCTCCTGAAGGCCTGTGCGCAGGCGGGCATACCGACGACGCCGTTCAACACCGGCACGACGGTGGTACGGGGTGCCAACTGGTTCCAGATCAACGCGGACGAGAACAACATCCGCCAGTCCTCGTCGGTGGCCTATCTGCACCCGGTGCTGGGCAAGCGCCCCAACCTGGAGGTGCGCACCGGGGTGCGGGTGAAGAAGCTGACGTTCGACGGGCTGCGCTGTACGGGCGCCGAGTACCTCGACCCGGATCTCGTCCGCACCCGTGCGGTCCGCGCCCGCCGCGAGGTCGTGGTCTCCTGCGGCTCGATCGACTCTCCGAAGCTGCTGATGCTGTCGGGCATCGGCCCGGCGGACCATCTGCGGGAGGTGGGCGTGGAGGTGCTCGTGGACTCCGCGGGGGTCGGCGAGAACCTCCAGGACCACCCCGAGGGGGTCGTCATGTGGGAGGCGAGGCAGCCGATGGCCACCAGGTCGAGCCAGTGGTGGGAGGCGGGCATCTTCTACGACACCGAGCCGGGTCTGGACCGGCCGGACCTGATGTTCCACTACGGCTCGGTGCCCTTCGACATGAACACCGCCCGGCACGGCTATCCGACCTCGGAGAACGCCTTCTGCCTGACGCCGAACGTGACGCGTGCCAAGTCGCGCGGCACGGTGCGGCTGCGGACCCGCGACTACCGCGACAAGCCCCGGGTCGACCCCCGGTACTTCACGCACGAGCACGACACGCGGGTGATGGGGCGCGGCATCGAGCTGGCCCGCCGGATCGCCGCACAGCCGGCGCTGGTCGGGTGGGCGGGCGCCGAGCTCGCCCCGGGCCCGGGTGTCCGCACGGCCGACGAACTGCTCGACTACATCCGTACGACGCACAACACCGTCTACCACCCGTCCTGCACGGTGAAGATGGGAGCCGACCGCGACCCCACGGCGCCGCTCGACGCCCGGCTGCGGGTCAAGGGGGTCGACGGGCTGCGGGTCGCGGACGGGTCGGTCATGCCGGACCTCGTCACCGTCAACCCGTGCATCACGACGATGGTGATCGGCGAGAAGTGCGCCGATCTCCTGCGCGCGGACGCCTGAGGCGACGGGCCCGGCCGGCAGGTCCCGGACGCCGAGCGGCCCGGTGGGCGAACGCGGAGGGCCCCGGCCGGGGCCGGGTCCTGCGCGCGCGTGCGTGGCCCTGCGGCCGGCTACGTCCCTGCGGGCCCACCGGAGCGCGGCGCGGGCGCCGGTGCCGGCCCGGGTGCCGGTGCCGGTACGGGCCCGGGTGCGGGCGCCGGTACGGGCCCGGGTGCGGGCGCCGGTACGGGCCCGGGTGCGGGCGCCGGTACGGGCCCGGGTGCGGGCG
>NZ_JBHJTK010000001.1:653566-755732 GCF_042267665.1 Streptomyces sp. NPDC056224 | reverse complement strand
CGCCGGTACGGGCCCGGGTGCGGGCGCCGGTACGGGCCCGGGTGCGGGCGCCGGTACGGGCCCGGGTGCGGGCGCCGGTACGGGCCCGGGTGCGGGCGCCGGTACGGGCCCGGGTGCGGGCGCCGGTACGGGCCCGGGTGCGGGTGCGGGCGCCGGGCGCGGGCTTGGGGTCGACCGGCTTCGGGGCGGCCGGGAGCCGGCTTTCGGCCGCCGCCCGTCTGCCCCGCCCGGCCGCCACCGGGGCATTGCGCCGTCATGCCGTTCGGCGGCGGGCCAGGAGCTGCCCGGGGGCGCACTCCGGTACGGTCGCGACGGTCGTCGCCACAGCGACCGTCACCAGCCGAGCAGTCCGCAGCGCCCCGCGGAACGCACAGGCCCGGGTCCTCCCCCGCCGCTCTGCCGCCGATGCCGCGGCCGCCGTACCCCTCGACGTCCTGGGTGGGGGTGGACGGGGGAATCCGCCGCTCGCGGTCAGCACGCCTGGACGCCCACCCCGGCCGCGTACCGTGCCGCGCCTTCGGCCGTCTCGCCCGCCCAGCCGACATAACCGTCGGGCCGGACGAGGAACACCCCGTCCCCGTAGGCCTCGTACGACGGGATCCGCGCGGTGCGGACAGTGGAGAGCCGCGGCAGGTCGGGCGCCGCACCGACCGCCAGCAGGGTCCAGTGCGGCCCCCGGAACACGTCGAAGAGCCGCACGCCGCCGCGAACCCCGTCCGGCGCCCGGTCGCCTGCGCGCAGGGCATCCTCGGACAGGCCGGTGCGGGTCTCCACCGCGAGGGAAGAGCCCCGGTAGCCCAGGCCGAGCTGCTGGGTGGCCGCGCCGCGCCGGACCTCGCCCCGGTGGACCCGGGTGGACAGGCCGAGCATCTGCGCGGCGACGGGCAGCCGTTCCTCCTCGTAGGAGTCGAGGAGGGACTCGGGAGCCGCGGCGCGCAGCACCCCGTCCAGCTTCCAGCCCAGGTTGTACGCGTCCTGGACGCTGGTGTTGAGCCCCTGGCCGCCCGCGGGTGAGTGGACGTGCGCGCAGTCGCCGATGAGGAAGACGCGGCCTTCGCGGAACCGGTCGGCCATCGCGGCCCGCGGCCGGAAGTCCGAGGCCCAGCGCACCTCGGTCACGGCGTCGGGCGCGAGGTGCGAGTACGCGGCGACGAGCGTGCGGATGCCGTCGAGGGAGAGGTCGACCTCCGATCCCTCCGGGAGCTGCGCCGCGACCTGGAAGTCCGCCGTGCCGGCCAGCGGGCAGATCGCGAGGAAGCCCCTGCCGTCGGCGGGCGGGAAGACGTGCCAGTTGTCCCGGTCGAGCCCCGTGATCCGGACGTCGGCCACCAGCATCGGATTCGGGTCCACGGTCTCGCCGGACATACCGATCCGCAGGGCGCGCCGCACGGTGGAGCGGCCGCCGTCGGCGGCGACGGCGTAGCGTGCGCGGACGGGTGCGCCGGAAGCGAACTCGGCCGTCACCCCGTCCTGGTCCTGCGCGATCCCCACCAGTTCCCGGCCGAAGGCGACCTCCGCGCCCAGCTCCGTCAGCCGCTCGAAGAGGATCTCCTGGGTGCGCCACTGCGGCACCATCCAGGGCTCACCGTACGGCGAGCCCTCGCTCGACCCGGTCTCGTCGAACATCCGGTGCTCGCCCTGCCGGTTGCCGTCCTGCCAGATCATCCCGACGGGGTAGGGCGCGCCCGCGGACCGAATCGCCTGGTGCACGCCGAGGTCGTCGAAGACCTCCAGGGTGCGGGGCTGGAGGCCCTTGCCGCGCGAACCGGGGAAGAGCCCGGCGGCCCGTTCCACCAGCAGGGCCCGTACCCCGCGCCGGGCGAGGTCGACGGCGAGCGTGAGGCCGGCGGGGCCCGCTCCGACGATCAGTACATCCGTGTCCACGACACTCTCCTTAACAGCGTTAAGTTGCCTGCCCCCAGAGCCTGCACTTAACGGTGTTAAGCTGTCAAGCGTGGCTACCCGGAAAACCCCGAAGCTGGACAAGAAGCAGGCCGTCGCGACGGGCCTGAGGCTGCTCAACGACGCCGGACTCGACGGGCTCACCCTGCGGGCGATCGCCAAGGAGCTGGACGTCCAGGCGCCCGCCCTCTACTGGCACTTCAAGAACAAGCAGGAACTGCTCGACGAGATGGCGACGGAGATGTACCGCCGGATGGTCGCGGACTCGCGGCCCACTCCGGGCGCCACCTGGCAGCAGCGGCTCCTGGACGTCAACCGCGGCCTGCGCACCGCTCTGCTCGGCTACCGCGACGGCGCGAAGGTCTTCAGCGGCTCCCGCTTCACCGGCACCGAACACGCGGTCCAGATGGAAGAGAACCTCCGCGCCCTGGTCGAGGCCGGCTTCGAACCCTCCCAGGCCGTCCGGGCCACCTCCACTGCCTACTTCTTCACCCTCGGCTTCGTCACCGAGGAACAGGGCGTCGAGTCGCTCCCCGGCGAGCGCAGGGAGGGTTACGACATCGACGAACGCGCCGCCCGCATGGGCGACTTCCCCCTCGCCGCGGCCGCGGGCGCCGATCTCTTCCAGGACTTCGGCGCGGGCTTCGAGGAAGGCCTGCGCCTGGTGATCGCGGGCATCGGGGCGCGGTACGGGGTCAGCTGACCACCGCAACATCCCGGCACCTGCCCCACCGGCGGCCCCGACGCGGCCGGGCGCGGCCGGGCCTCTCGCGTCGCGGAGGTGTGGCGCCGGCACGGGCTCGGCCCCACCGCGCTGGTGGCGCACGACCACGGGGTGAGCGCCGGCCGGGAGCTGCCGGCCCGCGCCGCCGGCCCGCCGTTCGCCGGCACCGCGGCCATTGCGGACCCGGGCTGTTCGTGTGGGGCCCGCCGGCCCGATCAGCGGTGCGCGCGTACGCGCCCGGATCCGGGCGCGCCTGCCGCGTGCTCACGTCGTCGAGCTCGCCGGGCCGCGGCCGTCGGACACCAGCCGCGGCTGGAGCAGCCGGAGGTGGTTGCGGCGGTGCTCACCCGGTGTCGTCCCGGGCGAGTTCGAGCGCCACTTCTTGGAGGATCTGCTCGGTGGGCCGCTCCGGGTCGATCTCGTCGTAGGCGTCGGCCACCGACTCGAAGGCGAGGATGAATCCGCTGATCAGTGCGCTCAGGGGCGCGGAGAGCTGACTCAGCACCGACAGTCCGGCCTCCTCGGGTCCCGCGGAAGCCGGGACGATGAACTCGTCGGGGATCACCTCGCCGAGGAGATCGGACACGAAGCCCTCCTCGGCGCCTCCCCGCAGGGCTGTGAGGGCGGCGATGGCCTTGAGCTTGATCTCGTTCTCGGTCACGTTCCGAGCGTAGGAGCACCGCGGCGCTGCGGCCGCCCGACCGAAACCCCCGCGTCGCACTACGGCGAGCGCCTGCCCGGGTGATCGGGGCGGTCGGCGTTGGACGGACGGCGGTGCGGAGCCCCGGCCGCCGTCCAGGCCGTCCGGATGGCGCCCGGCGGCCTCGGCCATGAGCCGGGCTCCGCGCGGGGCGGCCACCTCCTCCTCCGCGGCGAGGGACGTCGCGCCGTCGCCGGTACGCCACCAGAGCCTTCCGCGTCCGCCCCTCGCCCCTTAGGCCCGTCGCCGCCCCTCCTTCACGTGACGGGTTCCGGCGCCGGTAAGGGACCCGGCAGCGGCCCCGGCCCGGGGTGCGGTTCCGGCCGCGGTGCCGGCGGCGGCTGTGGGTCGGGCTCGGGCTGCGGGGGTGCAGGGGGCACCGGGTCCGGGCCGCCGGGCGCGGGTACGGGTCCGGGCAGCGGCCCGGGGTGCGGACCGGGTCCTGGACCTGGTGCCGGAGTGGGGCTCGGCGGTACGGGATCGTTCGGTGGAGTGCCCATGGCGGCTCCGTCCTGGAGAGGTGGAGGCTGCGGTGGACCGGAGGGCCGGTCGCACCCGCGTCTACCCACCGAGCGGCCGGACATCCTCCGGGGGCGTGGGCGGCAGATCGGCGGCCGGGGGCGTTTGGAGGGGCGGGAACGGGTTAGACGCAGCGAGGAACAGGTTCCCAACGACAGGAGTGAGACATCGTGTCGGGCGAAGAGAAGATGCGGGCCAAGAAGGAACAGGCGAAGGGCAAGGCCAAGGAGACCGCGGGCCGCGCCGTCGGCAACGAGGGCCTCACCGCCAAGGGACGCGCGGAGCAGGCCAAGGGTGACGCCCGCGCGGCCAAGGAGAAGGCCAAGGACGTCTTGAAGGACTAGCGGGTACGGACTGCGACTGCGCAAGCCCGCTTCTTTCGCGCGAAGGCCGCCCCCCGGGCCGATGCCCGGGGGGCGGCCTCATCACCTGGGAGGGTGACATGAGCAAGCAGGAGCCGAGGCGTCGACGCCCGCCCACCCCGCCCTCGGAAGCGGTCGGAGAGGCGGGTGACCAGGAGGCCCGGCGGGCAGCGGACGACGCCGTCACCGGCCGTGTCGGGGAAACCGGCCGGGGCGACAGTGGAGGCCGTACCGCCAAGCGGCAGCGGCCCGGAACCGGGCGCGAGGAACAGGTCCGCCCGCATCAGGGGCGGGCGGATGAAGGACGCTGACTCCGTGACCCGTCCGCGATCTCGCTGACGGACCCGCTGCGGGGCCGCAGCGGGATGCGGCTCGGCGGGAGGGACGGGTCCTGCGCCCCGGGGACCGATGGCCGGTGCGTGCGTCGCCGCCGCAGCCGCCGCCTGGGGCCGTTCCCGCACCACGGGGTCGCGGTCGTGCCCCCACACGTCGGGCAGGGGCAGGGTCCCGGCCGGGCCCGTGGCTTTCGCGCGCTTACCCGGCCCGGGCACGCATGCGGTGATCACGGATCACGCGTCGCGACCCGTGTCACGACCCCGTGTAACGGAGGACCACCGCGACACCGTCTTCGATGGGCAGTTCCTCGTCCGGTACGCAGATCAGCTCGGCCTGGGTGCCTGCGGCCGCGCGGATCAAGGCCGCTCCGGGTGCGGGCTCCTCCCAGTAGTAGTGCAGGCCGAAGGCGCTCAGCTCTTCGCCCGTCAGAGCCAGATGGACGGGTGCGGCGCCGACCCACAGGTGCCGGTGGAGCCGCACGGGCCGGCTGAGGATCAGGGTCTGGGCCTGCCCGCGCTGGAGGGCGGCGACCCCGGCGGCGCATCCCTCGACGTACTCGGGGTGGCGGGCGCGCTGCGCGAGGAAGGTGTCGACCTGGTGCCTGTCGCGCTCGGAGAGCCTTCCGTCGAGCAGGATGGCGAGTTCCTCCTCCAGGAGGGCGCGGCCGGGCTCACGCCGGCGGTGCTGCCCGTCCTTGAGCTTCACGAAGGCGCCGTGCAGTCGGCTCGGTGCGGCTCTCATGAGGCTGTTGACGGCCCACGGGTCCCCGGCCACCACGACCATCTCGGTACCGGCGGCGTCCATTTCCGTCACCAGTTCCCCGACGAGCCGTTCGACCGCTTCGGGCCAGCCGTCCACCGGTATCCGCCGGTGGGATCGCGCTCCCGGCGCGACGCGGCTCGTGGGCCAGCGCCCGCTCTCGGAGTCGATCTCCAGCTCCTCGTCCGGGCCGCCGTGCCCGGCGGGGCGCCCGGCGGTGCGCTCCGGGACGTGCACGCGGTGCAGGATCACCACCGTGTACGGGATGTCCGGGGCGTGCTGAAGAGCGAGCGACAGCGTGTCGGGCAGCATCCCGTACAGAGCCGTGTCACGCGCCGGCGGCTCGGGGAGGGTTTCGGCGAGGACCAGCTTCCCGTGGGCGGCGAAGACGGCCTGGCCATGCGGGCCGGCCACCTCGCGGTCCGTACCGACGGCATCGGCGATCGCTTCGACCGTGGCCTGCTCGGCGTCGTGGGCCAGCAGGCTCCTGCGGAGCTTGCGCCATCGCGATTCCACGGCCCGGTCGGGGTCGTCCCGGTCACGGGAGGTGTCGAGGTACGCCGAGGCGATGGGGCCGGGATGGGCGTAGAGCGGAGTGAGGAACTGCAGCTTCACGGCTTCCTCCCGCGGAGAAGGAGTGCGCGTCGGCGCGTCGCCCCGCTGCCCGGGCCGGGCGCCGGAGCCGGGCCTGGACGTCACCGGACGGACCGGCGCGGTGCCCGTGCGTGCTCGCCCTACAGCGACGGAGGCCGCGGGCCCCCGGGTGCGGGTTCGGGGCCCGGGCCGGGGCTCGGTGCCGGTCGGGGGGCCTGCGGATCGCCGGGCCTCGGATGCGTGGGAGGGGCCGGGCTGGGCTCCGACGGATCACGCGGGCGGGGGTGCGTGGGCGGGCCGGTCTTCTGATGCCTCATGCTGCGCACCTACCCCCATCGGAGAGCCGTAGACCCGACGCGGACGAGCACCCGCCGCCGCGGCACGCCGGCACTGCGGGCCTGCACGGACCACGCGGACCACGCGAATGTGGCGACGGCAGGCGACGACTGCCGGGCCCGCCCGCGGAGACGGAATGCGCCCGATCAGATCGCGTCCCGGGGAGTGGGCCGCACCTCGAAGCCGGGCAGGTCCTGCGGCGTACCCGTCTCCTCGCGGACCTCGACGGCACGGACCTCGGCCGCGGCCGGTCCCGTACGCGCCCATCGCACCATCGCCGCAACGGCGTCCTCGGCGCCTTCGAACACCGCCTCGACGTCACCGCCGGGCAGATTCCGCACCCACCCCGACACGCCGTGCGCCAGTGCCTCACGGCGGCACGTGTCCCGGAAGAACACCCCTTGCACGGTCCCCGACACGATCACGCGCTTGCGTACCATGCTCCGACGATAAGGCCGGTCCCGTCCGTTTCCGGCCCGCCGGGACGCCGCGTAGGCCAAGGTGGGGACATGGTGCATGTACTGGGCAGCAGGATGCTGCTGCGTCCCACGGATCCCGAGCGCTCGCGCGCCTTCTACGGAGACGTCCTGGAGCTCGCCGTCTACCGCGAGTTCGGCACCGGCCCCGAGCGGGGCACGGTCTACTTCCTCGGCGGGGGATTCCTGGAGGTGTCGGGCCGCGCAGAGGCGCCGCCCGCGCCCGGGCTGCAGCTGTGGCTCCAAGTCGCGGACGCGCAGGCGGCGTACGAGGAACTGCGCGGCCGGGGCGCCGAGGTGCTGCGGCCTCCACGGCGCGAGCCCTGGGGCCTGATCGAGATGTGGATCGCCGATCCTGACGGCGTGCGCATCGCCGTCGTGGAGGTGCCGGCGGACCATCCGCTGCGCTTTCGCCCCTGATCGGGTCGGGGCCGCCGTCAGCACGCGGCGGCCCGGAGGAGCGGGCCTAGGGCCTGTGGGCCGTGTGGCTGCCGCAGGACACGGGCCGGGCGTGGCCGGCGTCGATGTCGAGCTCTCCTGCGGTGGGCGTCGGCGGCGACGGAGACGACACGTCCTGAAGGTGAGCGCGAACGGTCCCGGGTGGTGGGTGCCCAGCTGCATCCCGGAGCCGTCCTGCGCGCGGCGGAGGCCCGGACGGAGGAGAAGTCGGCCAGGTCGGCCCCGCGGACCTCACCGTGCCCGCCGTGCCCGCCGTGCCCGCCGTGCCCACCGCGGCCGCCGCGGCCCCTCCCGTACGGTGTCACCCGCCCGAGCCACGGACCGTGAGCGCTCACGGAACCTGACGGCTCCCGGCCCGTGCCGGCGCCCGTCACCACGGTCGTGCGACCCCCGAGATCCGGCAGGCCGACCGCAAGCGACAGCCGCGGGCCACGGCCGCGCGGTACGCGCTCACGCCCCCCGGTGTCCCCGGCGCGGCGGCGTTGTGCGCGCCCGAGTGGAGCACGGCGCGCTCAGCCCGGATGATGGGAGAGGGCGAGGTGAGCCGATGAGGTGAGTCCCATGACCATGCAGACCTCCTACCCGCCGGTGACGGTGACGGCCAGGCTCGACGCGCCGCTGTCCCGCTGGCTGTGGCTGGTCAAGTGGTTCCTGGCCATTCCGCACTACATCGTGCTGGCTTTCCTCTGGATCGCCTTCGTCGTCGTCTGCCTGATCGCGTTCTTCGCCATCCTCTTCACCGAGCGTTACCCCCGCGCCCTCTTCGACTTCAACCTCGGGGTGCTCCGCTGGTCCTGGCGGGTCTCGTACTACGCGCACGCCGTGCTCGGAACGGACCGGTACCCGCCCTTCAGCCTCGGCCCCGAACCCGACTATCCGGCCCGCCTGGACATCGCCTACCCCGAGCGGCTCTCCCGGGGCCTGGTCCTGGTCAAGTGGTGGCTGCTCGCCATTCCGCAGTACCTCGTGATCGCCATCTTCACCGGGACGGCCAACAGGGGCTGTTGGAGCGGCGGCCTGATCGCCCTGCTCGCCCTGTTCGCGGTCGTCGCTCTGGCCTTCACCGGGAAGTACCCCCGCGATCTGTTCGACCTGCTGACCGGACTCAACCGGTGGGTGCTCCGCGTCAGCGCGTACGCCGCGCTGATGACGGACGAATATCCCCCGTTCCGTCTCGACATGGGCGGCGACGAGCGCCCGGCCGCCGCAGCGCTCGACTGAGGCGCCGCACAGACAGGATCCGACCGTGTCCGCACCACCCCTCGACACCACCGCGGTGCTCCCCCTCATCGAGGACGCCGTCACCGCACCCTCCATGCACAACGCCCAGCCGTGGAAGTTCGTCCTGCGGCCCCACGACCGCAGAATCGAGCTGCACGGCGACCCCGAACGGGCCATGCTCCACACCGACCCTGACCTGCGGGCCCTCCACCTCGGCTGCGCCGCGGCTCTGTTCAACCTCCGGGTGGCCGCGGCGGACAGCGGCTGGGAGACGGCCGTCACGCTCCTGCCCGACAACGACAGACCGCTGCACCTCGCGGACGCGGTGCTGCGGGAGACCACGGCCGCGGACCCCGCCCTCACGGCCCTGCACCCCGCCGTACGACGCCGCCACACCAGCCGCTTCCCCTTCACCGACGAGGAGATCCCGCCCGCCGTACAGGACGCCCTGTGCGCGGCGGCCCTCCTCGAAGGGGCGCGGCTGGTCCTCCCGGACGCCTGGCACACCGAAGCCGTACTGGAGCTCGTCCACGACTCCGAGCACAGCGAGGAGATGGATCCGGCAGTACGGGAGGAAGCCGCTCGGTGGATCCACACGGACGCGGCGCCCGACGGGCCGCGCGACGCGGGCATCCCCGGCTACGCGTTCGGGCCCCGCCAGTTGGGATCCCGTGCGCCGGTACGGGACTTCGGCACCTGGAGCCCCGTTCCGGGCCGTGAGTCGGCCGTCTTCGAACAGAACCCCCGCATCGCGCTGCTCGGCACGTCCGAAGACACTCCGGCGGACTGGCTCCGGGCCGGCCAGGCGCTGCAACGCGTCCTCCTGCGGGCCACGGCGGACGGGCTCGTCGCCTCCATGACCTCGCAGCCCCTCGAATGGCCCGAACTGCGCTGGGCCGTCCGTGACCCGGTCGCCCCGATGGGCCACGTCCACATGGTGCTGCGCCTGGGCTACGGCCCCCAGGGCCCCAGCACGCCGCGCCGCCCGGCCGCCGAGGTGCTCGACGTGCGCTGAGGCCCGTGCCGAAAGGAGCGCCGGGCGCCCGCCCGAAGCACGCGGGCACCGACGCGGTGTCAGTGGCGTGGGGCGGGGAGCGGCAGGGAGAACCAGACGGCCTTGCCCTCGGCCGTCGGGAGGGTGCCCCAGGACATGGCGAGGGAGTCGACCAGGAGGAGGCCGCGGCCGGATTCGGCGTCGGGGGCGGCGAATCGGGCCTGGGGCAGGACGGGGCTGCCGTCGCAGACCTCGACGCCCAGTTCCCCGCCGGCCTGACGCAGTCGCAGGCGGACGGGGCCGCGGCTGTACCTCACCGCGTTGGAGAGCAGCTCCGAGGCGAGCAGGCAGGCGGTGTCGCGGAGCTGGTCGTCGTCCTTGCCCCACGACGCGAGGGTGGAGCGCAGGAAGCGCCGTCCCTCGCCGACGCTGCTCGGGTCGGCGGCCAGGATCACGGTCCGCGAGGTCACCGGGGTGTCGGGAATGCGGGCGAGCAGCAGGGTGACGTCGTCGGGGTTGTCATCGGCGTCCGGCAGCAGCTCGGCCAGCAGCCGGTCGGCGGCGGCCTCCAGGCCGTCGGCCGTGGCGAGGGCCTTCTCCAGCGCCGCGGCGAGCCCGTCCACCTGCCCCTCGATGTCGCTGCCGGGGGTTTCCACCAGCCCGTCGGTGTAGAGCGCGAGCACCGAGCCCGGTTCGACCGTGTGATGGCTTTCGTGGTGGGGCACCTCGCCCACTCCGAGCGGCACGCTCACCTCCGCGGGCAGCCGGCTCACCTCCCCGCTCGCGGCGACGAGCAGGACCGGCAGGTGCCCGGCCGAGCAGACCGTGATCTCGGCGGCGTCGGCGTCGACGACCAGGTAGCAGCAGGTGACGAACTGGTCCGGGAGTTCGCTGACCACGGCGTCGAGGGCGCGCATGAGCTGCCAGGGCGGCATCCCGGTCTTGGCCAGGGCGTGGGAGGCGGATCTGAGCTGTCCCATGACGGCTGCGGCGTCCAGGCCGCGGCCCATCACATCGCCGATCATGACGCCGACCCGGCCGCCGCCCAGGGGGATCAGGTCGAACCAGTCTCCGCCCACCCCCGCGCCCTGCCGGGCAGGGAAGTAGCGGCTCGCCGTCGGCATTCCCGGCACGTCCGGCGGCGACCCCATGAGGCTCCGCTGGAGGGTGAGGGCGACGTGGCGCTGCTGCTCGTATAGCTGGGCGAGCATCTCCTCGGCGGCCTTGCGGTCCGTCACGTCGCGGATGGCCGCGGAGACCAGGGTGCCGTCCGGGGTCTCCAGGGGACTGAGGCTGATCTCGACCGGGAACTCGCGCCCGTCGCGGCACAGTCCGTACAGCTCCAGCCCCGCACCCATGGGCCGGACCTGGCGGTTGACGGAGTAGCTGTGCCGGAAGTCGGAGTGGTGGCCGCGGAACCGCGGCGGGACGAGCACTTCGACGGGCCGCCCCAGCAGCTCCTCGCGGGCGTACCCGAAGAGCGCCTCGGTCTGGGCGTTGACGAGCTGGATGATGCCCCTCTCGTCGACGATCACCATCGCGTCGGGCGCCGCCTCCAGCAGCGCCCGGAAGCGCTCCTCGGCGGCTCTTCGTTCGCTGACGTCCCGCACCGCCGCCGAGATCAGCAGTCCCTCCGGGGTCTCCAGGGGGCTGAGACTGATCTCCACGGGGAACTCGCGCCCGTCGCGGCACAGTCCGTACAGCACCAGGCCCGCGCCCATGGGCCGGACCTGGCGGCTCGCCGCGTAGCCGAGCCGGTGGGCCGGATGGTGGCCGCGGAACCGCTCGGGCACCAGCACGTCGATGGTTCGCCCCAGGAGTTCCTCCCGGGGGTAGCCGAACAGGACCTCCGCCTGGGCGTTCACCAGCCGGATCACACCGGCGTCGTCCACGATCACCATCGCGTCCGGGGCCGCTTCCAGCAGAGCCCGGAACAGCTCTTCGGTCGTCGCTGTCACGCTGTGCCTCGCACTCGTCGGATCCCGCAGAAGGGAACATCCGACCACGTGGCCGAATATCGCACCCCCGGTTGACCGGCATGCGCAGGCAATTGACCAGTTCTGCTCGGCGCCGTCGCCGACTCTGTACGACATCCGTGGCGCGGAACGGCCCCGCCGGTGTGACACCGGCGAGGCCGTGATCACGTTTTCGGACCGGCAGGGCCAAGGCGGGGTGCGTCAGAGGGCGCTCTTCGTCGCACTCGCGACGACGCACTCCTTGAACTCGCTGCCGTCGCCCTTCCCGGTGTACGCGGCCGTGGCCTCGGCCTGCTGGGACGCACCCGCCTTGACCTTGAGCGCGGTCACCTTGGCCTGGGCGAGGTCCGCGGCCGAGGTGGCACTCCCGCGGAACTTCATGGTGATGTTGTAGGTGTAGTCCACGGAACCGCTGTTGGTGACGGTGAGCCGGGCGACCAGGTTCTTGCCCGCGGCGTCCAGCTTGCAGTTGTCGATCTTGATGTCGCGCTCGGCCTTGTTGTTGCTGCCGGAACCGCCGCTGACGGTACCGCCGCTCGAACTGCCGCTGGTGCCGGTGCTACCGCTGTCGTGGTTACCGCCGCCGCTGCCCCCGCTGGAGCTGCTGTGGCTCGAACCGGAACTGCCGCCGCAGCTGCCGCCGTGGGAGCCACGGGCTCCGGTGAGTGCGACGATCGCGATTCCGAACACGGCGACCGCACGGACATGGCGAAGCTTCACGTTCAACCCCGTTGAAATATCAGTGACTGAAGACAGCCCGTCTTGACGGGCGCACGTCACCCTAACAGCGGACAGGGACAGTCTCGTCCGGCGACACCACGGCGGCGTTCTCGCCGCCGGCCGGGCGAACGGGCCGCACACCAGCGGGTACTGGACGTGACGGCGGTGGAACCCCGGCGGCCTCCGGGCCCGGCAGGGCGATCGGCGCCGGAGGGGCTCCGCCCGGCCCTCACCGGCGGGTACGAGGGACCGTCCGCGCATTGTTCGTGGAATGTACGGGTGGCGGCGCTTCGGCCGCTCCGTCCCCACCAGCCGGTTGGGAATGGGCAACGGCGTTCTCGGACCGGAGCCGGGTGCGCTGAGGTGATACCCCCTCGGGCTCGAAGCCACGTCCGTAGACGTCCGGCCGGACGGCCTGCACGTCACCCTGTCGGGCGGCCCCAGCACCCTGGCCGGCGCCTGACGTCCACACCCCGCTTCCCTGCCCGTCCGGAAATGCGAAGCCTTCAACCGGATGCTGCAATGACCGAGGAGGATTCAGCGATTCAGCAGGCCAGGCTCCTCGCCTGAAATGGACGGCCAGAACCGAGACGGGACACATCCCATGACGGCATCGGATCCGCGCCCCTCGGGGCACGCCGAGGGGACACAGCCCGAAGAGGCGGACCGGCTGCGTGCGCTGCTGCGCAGTCCCGGTTACCTCAAGGCGCTCGTGTTCTGCGCCCTCATGGGTATTCCGGTGTCGCTGGTGGCGTTCTGGTTCCTGGTCGCCCTCCACGAGCTGGAGCACCTGATGTGGAGCGGTCTGCCGGAGGCTCTGGGGTGGGACGCGCCGCCGTGGTGGTGGCCGCTGCCGCTGCTGCTCGTGGCCGGCGCGGCCGTCGGACTCGTGGTCACCCATCTGCCCGGCGCCGGCGGCCACATCCCCGCCGGGGGACTGCACACGGGCGGTGTCTCGGCGAAGGCCCTGCCCAGTGTGATCCTCGCCGCCATGATCAGCCTTCCCCTCGGCGCCACGCTCGGCCCGGAGGCCCCGTTGATCGCCCTCGGCGGCGGCCTGGCGCTGCTCTTCAGAGACCTGACGCGGGCGCCTGCGACCGCCCAGAGCACGGCACTCCTGGGCGCGGCGGGAGCAGCGGCGGCGGTCGCGGTGATCTTCGGGAGCCCGCTCATCGCGGGGGTGCTGCTCATCGAGGTGGCCGGGGTGGGCGGGCCACAGCTGTTCGCGGTCATGCTGCCCGCGCTGCTGTCGAGCGGGGTGGGCTCGCTCGTGTTCACCGGCTTCGGCCGCTGGACCGGGCTCGACGCGCCCAGCCTCTCCGTGAAGCTGGGCGTGCCCGTTCCGCACCTCGATGCCGGGGACGTGCTCTGGGCGGTCCCGATGGCAGTGGCCATCGGCGCCCTCCTGCATCTGATCATGCGAGGCGGCCGGCTGACCGCGCGGTTCGTCGCGAAGCGTACCGTCACCCGCACGACCCTGTGCGCCCTGGCGGCAGGCGTCTGCTCCGCCGTGTACGCGCTCATCACCGGCCTTTCGCCCGCTGATGTGTCGTCCTCCGGCCAGGGGACGCTGAGCCGGATGGCCGCCGATCCGCATGCCTGGGGGGTCGGGGCCCTGATCGCCGTGGTGCTCTGCACGAGCGCCGCCTACACCCTGTGCCTGGGCAGCCTGCGAGGCGGCCCCGTGTTCCCGTCCCTGTTCCTGGGCTGTGCGATCGGTGTGCTGCTCGCGCCGCTGCCGGGCCTGGGGGTCGTACCGGGAATGGCCGCGGGCATGGCGGCCGCGACGACCAGTGCCTTGCGGCTGCCGGTCAGCAGCATCGTGCTCGTCGTCGTGGTGCTCGGCAGCGTCGCCATGACCCCCGTGGTGATGCTGGCGGCCGTCGTGTCCTTCGTGACGACCCAGTTGCTGCCACCCGGGCCCGCCGTCCCGCCCGTGGGCAAATCCGCGGAACCGGCGGCCACCCCTGCCGTCGCCCCCGGCGCGTCCGGCACCGCTTGAGGTCACCGCCGTGTGCCCACGGCTCCGGTCCTCCGTGCCCGTGCCCGTGCCTCCGTACCCGTGCCTCCGTACCCGTACCTCCGTATCTGCGTCGCCCGGTCGCCGAGGTGCGCCGCGGACGGCGCGCGCCGAGAGTGGAAGTACCCGGGCCCGCACCGGACGGGCCGGAGGGGCCGGTCGCACCGCACCGCACCGCACCGAGGAGGCCGTATGGCGCGTCACCACGTGCCCGCAGCCGTGGTGCTCGTGACGGGCGTGGCGGGATCGGGGAAGTCCACGGTGGCGCGGCTGATGGCCGACCGGCTCGGCTGGGCGCAGGAGGACGCCGACGACTTCCACACTCCGGCGAACCGGGCCAAGATGGCGGCCGGCGAGCCGCTGACCGACGAGGACAGGCGCCCGTGGCTGGCCGACGTCGCGGCATGGATCGACCGGCGGATCGCAGCGCGGGAACCCGCCGTCCTCGCCGTCTCGGCACTCAAGCGCGCCTATCGGGACCAACTGACCCGGGGACGGCCCGAGGTACGTCTGGTCCATCTGCACGGTTCACGGCAGCTCGTCCGGTCCCGGCTGATGTCCAGGCACGGCCACTTCTTCCCCGCACAACTGCTGGACAGCCAGTTCGCCGATCTCCAGGAGCCGGAGCCGGACGAGCACGCCTGCGTGGTGGACGTCGACCAGCCCCCGGAGGCCGTCGCCGATGCCGTCATCGCCCTGCTCGGCACCGGCACCGGCACCGGCACCGGCACCGGCACCGGCACCGGCACCGACGAGGCTCTCCCCCTTGCCGCACCGACCGAGGAGCCGCGCGTGCCCCCCACAGCATCAGGAGAACAATGGCGGCTGCGCCACGGAGCGCACGAGGCGGTGGTGGTCGAGCTGGGCGGCGCGCTGCGCCACTACGAGGTGGGCGGTCAGCCGCTGCTCGACGGATTCGCCGCCGACGAGCGGATCACCGGCGGACGCGGGCAGCTGCTCGTGCCCTGGCCGAACCGGGTCGCCGGAGGGCGGTACCGGTTCGGGGGCGAGGACCTGCAACTCCCGCTGACCGAACCGGAGAACGGCAATGCGATCCACGGGCTCCTGAGATGGGTCCCGTGGCGGCTGCACGGCCGCAGCGAGGACACGGTCACGGTGGGCACCACCCTCTTCCCGCAGCCCGGTTACCCGTACCGGCTGGAGGTCTCCGCCGCGTACCGGCTGGGCCCGGAGGGGCTCGAGACCACCGTCACCACCACCAACGCGGGTGACACCGCCGCACCCTACGGCGTGGGCCAGCACCCCTATCTGACCGTCGGCACCGGCCTGGTGGACACCGCGCTGCTGACCGTGCCGGCAGGCACCCGGCTCGTCACCGACGAACACGGCCTGCCGACCGGTGAGGAACCGGTAGAGGGCACGGCGTACGACTTCCGCACCGCCCGGCCCATCGGCGAGGAGCGGCTGGACACCGCGTACACGGAGCTCGACCGGGACCCGGCAGGCCACTGCACGGTACGGCTGGCGCACCCTTCGGGGCGGCACGGCATCGACGTACGGCTCGTCGAGGGCATCCGGTACGTGCAGGTGTACACCGGGGACACGCTGCCGGAGCCCGGGCGGCGCCGGCGCGGTGTCGCCGTCGAGCCGATGTCCTGCCCGGCCGACGCGTTGCGCAGTGGCACGGCGCTCACCGTCCTCGAACCGGGCGGCAGCCACGTCTTCCGCTGGGTCCTTGCTCCGTGGGGGTCCTGGTGACCCCGCGGGCCGGGCCGCCGACGCCGGGGCCGATGACCGCTGACGCCTTCCGCGCGCTGCACGAGGAGCTGCGCGGCATGAGCCCGCGCACGCCCGACGACCGGCGCGGCACGCTCGGCCACCTGACGCCCGAGCGCGTGGTGGCCGCCTCCTCCGAGGTCCGCTCCGGACTCACGGTGTCGCTCGCCGCGCCCATCGAGACCAGGGCCGGCCCGGACAATCCCGAACCCGCGCGCCACCGGATGATCGCGCCCGTGGCCGGTGAGGCCGTGGCCGAGGGGCTGCACTTCGCGCGCGACCGGTTCTCGATGAACGTGCACGGGGACGCGGACAGTCATCTCGACGCGCTGTGCCACGTGCTGTTCGACGGGGAGCTCTACAACGGCGTGCCGGCGAGCAGCGTGACGCCCGGGGGAGCCCGTGCGCTCTGTGTCGAGACCGTCCGGGACGGCATCGTCGGACGTGGCGTGCTCCTGGACATCCCGCGGCTGCGGGGCGTGCCCTGGCTGGAGCCCGGGGATCACGTGACCACCGACGACCTGACCGCGGCGGAGGAGGCCCAAGGCGTCAGGGTCGGGCCGGGGGACGTGCTGTTCGTACGAGTGGGGCACCGCCTGCGGCGCCGGGAGCACGGGGCGTGGAACGCGGCCCGGGCCCGGGCCGGCCTTCATCCCACGGCCGTGCCGTTCCTGGCAGAGCGGCAGGTCTCCGTGCTGGGCGCGGACGGCAACCACGACACCGCCCCCAGCGCGGTGGCCGGGATCGACTTTCCCGTGCACGTGCTGGCGATGCACGCCATGGGACTGCATCTGATGGACTACCTGCAGTTCGAGGGCTTGACCGAGGCGTGCGAACGCGCGGGCCGGTGGTCCTTCCTGTGCGTGGTCGCGCCGCTCCGGCTTCCGTCGGCCACCGGCTCGCCGGTGAACCCGATCGCCGTTCTGTGACGCCGCGCGCGGGAGTCCCGTCCGGTCGCCGCGCACGGAAAGGGGGGATACGTTCGAAGAGGTGGGGGTGGCTGCCGTGTCCCGGCAGCGCGCACAGAGAGGGCCCGGTGACAGGGCGGGGCCCACGAGCCCGAGGACGGTGGTCGCCGTGGGCGACTCCCCGCACTACGACGTCGTCATCATCGGCACGGGCGCCGGCGGCGGTACGCTCGCCCACCGGCTCGCCCCGACCGGCAAGCGGGTACTCATCCTGGAACGCGGCGACTACCTCCCCCGTGAGCGGGACAACTGGGACTCCACCGCCGTGTTCGTGAAGGGCAAGTACCGTGCCCCGGAGTTCTGGCTGGACAAGCACGGCGAGCAGTTCCCGCCCGAGGTCAATTACTACGTCGGGGGAAACACCAAGTTCTACGGCGCCGCCCTCTTCCGGCTGCGGCCCGAGGACTTCGGAGAACTCCGCCACCACGGCGGGCTGTCGCCCGCCTGGCCGATCCGGTACGAGGACATGGAGCCCTACTACACCGAGGCCGAGCACCTCTACAAGGTCCACGGACGCCACGGCGAGGACCCGTGGGAGGGGCCGTACAGCGCCCAGTACGCCTACCCGCCGGTCGAACACGAGCCGCGCATCCAGCAGTTGAGCGACGACCTGGAGAAGCGGGGCCTGCACCCGTTCCACCTGCCCATCGGCGTCGACCTGAGCCAGGACGAGAACGGGCGGGCGACCCGCTCCAGCGTCTGCATCCGCTGCGACCGCGTGGACGGCTTCCCCTGCCTGGTACGCGGCAAGTCGGACGCCCAGGTGATCTGCGTGGAGCCCGCGCTGCGACACCCGAACGTGGAAATGATCACCAACGCACGGGTGGTCCGTCTGGAGACCGATCCGACCGGGCGGAGCGTCAGCGCGGTCGTGACCCGGGGTGAGGACGGGTCCCTGGCCTCCTACACCGGGGACATCGTGGTCGTCGCCTGCGGTGCGGTCAACTCGGCCGCGCTCCTTCTGGCCTCGGCCGACGACCGCCACCCCCGCGGGCTGGCGAACAGCTCCGACGTGGTCGGCCGGCACTACATGCGCCACAACAACCTGGCCCTGATGGCCATTTCGAAGGAACCGAACGACACCAAGTTCCAGAAGACCCTGGCCCTGCACGACTGGTACCTCGGCGCCGATGACTGGGACTACCCGCTGGGCGGCATCCAGATGCTCGGCAAGTCGGACGCCGACCAGATCCACGGCGAGGCGCCCCGCTGGGCGGGCGCGGTGACCCCGGACATGCCCTTCGAAGTCATGGCCCACCATGCGGTCGACTTCTGGCTGTGCGGCGAGGACCTTCCCCTCCCCGACAACCGGGTCACCGTCGAGGGCGACGGCACCATCCGCCTCGTGCTCGACGAGAAGAACAACGTCGAGGGGCTGAAACGCCTGCGGCACAAGCTCCAGGGCATGCTCAGCCATCTGGGGATGCACGAGCACCAGCTCCTGTCGCGCAGCATCTACCTCCACAAGGGCATGCCGATCGGCGCCACGGCGCACCAGGCCGGCACCGTACGGTTCGGCGACGACCCTGCCACGTCCGCGCTGGACGTGAACTGCAAGGCCCACGACCTCGACAACCTGTACGTGGTGGACACGAGCTTCTTCCCGAGCATCGGCGCGGTCAATCCGTCCTTGACGGCGATCGCGAACGCCCTTCGGGTGGGCGACCACCTGGTGGAACGGCTGGGCTGACCGAGAGTCTGCTCCGACCGGGGGTTGATGCTCCGCCGCGTGGCCCAAGGACGCCTCGCCCGGGCTGCCGATCCGCGCGGAGGGTGCTTCCGTGGCGTTCGGACCCTGTCGGGCCGCGGTCCGGTGGACCGGATCCGGTCCGGATCCGGACCGGGCAGTCGAGGAGGCAGTCGATCGTGAGTTCCACCGAGGGCGTACCGCAGGCAATGATCCCCGCTCACCTGCTCAAGGGCCAGAAAGCGCTGGTCACCGGCGCCAACAGCGGAATCGGGAAGGCAACGGCCATCGGCCTGGGCCGGGCCGGCGCCGATGTGGTCGTCAACTTCGTGGCCGGCAGGGAAGAGGCCGAGAAGGTGGTCGAGGAGATCAGCTCGTTCGGCGTACGCGCCGCCGCGTACGAGGCGGACGTGTCCCAGGAGGACCAGGTCGTGGCCATGATGGACCGGATGGTCCAGGAGTTCGGCACGATCGACATCCTGGTCGCCAACGCCGGGCTGCAGCGCGACGCCCCGTTCGAGGAGATGACGCTCGCCCAGTGGCAGAAGGTGCTCGACGTCAACCTCACGGGCCAGTTCCTGTGCGCGCGTGAAGCGACGAAGGAGTTCCTGCGGCGCGGCGTCGTCCCGGAGGTGTCCCGTGCGGCCGGAAAGATCATCTGCATGAGCTCCGTCCACCAGATCATTCCCTGGGCGGGCCACGCGAACTACGCCTCCTCCAAGGGGGGCGTGCACATGCTGATGACGACCCTGGCCCAGGAACTCGCGCCCAAGAAGATCCGGGTGAACGCGATCGCTCCGGGAGCCATCAAGACCCCGATCAACCGGGACGCGTGGGAGACGGCGGACGCCCGGGAGGATCTGCTCCGGCTGATCCCCTACGAGCGGATCGGCGACCCCGAGGACATCGCGCACGCGGCCGTGGCGCTCGCCTCCGACCTCATGGACTACGTCGTGGGCACCACGCTGTACGTGGACGGCGGGATGACCCTCTTCCCCGGCTTCGCCACCGGCGGCTGATCCCGCGCCCGACCCGTCATCCCGAGCGGCAAAGGAACGTATGCACCCCACGGTCCATCTGCTGGCGGCAGACGCCCCCGCCCAACTGCTCCCGGCCAGGGAGCTCATGGCGTTCACCCTCGCCTCCCACATCATCCTGGTGCCGATGGGCGTGGCGCTGCCGTTCATCACCCTCGTCATGCACTACCGCGGCCTGCGCCACAACGACGCCACGGCCCTGTTGCTGGCCCGGCGCTGGTCGGCCGTGATGGCGGTGCAGTTCGCGATCGGCGTCGTCACCGGCACCGTGCTGTCGTTCGAGTTCGGCCTCCTCTGGCCGGGCCTGATGGGCAAGTGGGGCGATGTCTTCGGCATCGGGTTCGGCGTCGAGGCCTGGGCCTTCTTCCTCGAAGCGGTGCTCATCGCCATCTACCTGTACGGCTGGCGCAGGCTGAAGCCGCGCACCCACTTCCTGCTCGGCCTGCCGCTCCCGGCCGCGGCTCTGCTCGGGGCCTTCGGCATCCTGGCCGCCAACTCGTGGATGAACACCCCGCAGGGGTTCTCGCTCGACTCCCAGGGCAACCCGGTCGACGTGGACGTCTGGAAGGCCGTCTTCACCCCGATGTTCGGGCCCCAGTACTGGCACTTCGTGGTGGCGATGCTGGTGACGGCGGGCTACGTCGTGGCGGGCGTGTACGCCGTCGGATGGCTGCGCGGGCGGCGGGACCGCTATCACCGGCTCGGCTTCACGGTCCCCTTCACCATCGCCGCGGTGGCAACTCCGGTGCAGTTCGTACTGGGGGACTCGATCGCCCGGCAGGTGTTCCACAAGCAGCCGGTGAAGTTCGCGGCGATGGAGATCGTCTGGGACACCGACACCCACGTCCCCGAGTACCTGTTCGGCCGGCTCCATCCGGACGGCACCGTCTCCGGCGGCATCAAGATCCCCCAGCTCGACTCGATCCTGGCCGGGTTCAGCCCGGACACCAAGGTGACCGGGCTGACCTCCGTACCGGCGAGCGACCGGCCGAACGCCACTCAGGCCACCATCGCCCACTGGGCCTTCGACACCATGGTGGGAATCGGCACGCTGCTGGCGGTCCTCGCCCTCTGGTACGGCCTGGTCTGGTGGCGCCAACGCCGGCTGCCCCGCTCCAAGTGGTTCTACCGCAGCGCCGCCTGCGCCGGTGTCGGCTCCGTCGTCGCCGTCGAATGCGGCTGGATCACGACCGAGGTGGGACGCCAGCCCTGGATCGTCTACCAGAACATGCGTGTGGCCGAGGCCGTGACCTCGACCCGGTCCGCCACCCTGTGGACCATGTTCGGCCTGGTGATCGTGGTGTACGTGTTCATCTTCGGGGCGTTCCTCATGGTGCTGCTGAAAATGCGTGACCGCTGGCGCCTGGCCGACGAACTGACGGACGGGCGGCCGGTGGAGGCGCCGGAGGCCGTCACCCCCTACGGCCCGCGTCCGCCGGTCCCGGCCGGCGAGGCCCGGTCTCCGGAAGACGGCGGCTCCCCGACGTCCGGGGGCGGTGGAACGTGATGGCCGACCTCGTCGCCTTCGTGATGCTGCTCGCCGTGGCCGCCTACGCCTGCGCCGGCGGCACCGACTACGGGGCGGGCTTCTGGGACCTGACGGCCGGCGGGGCCGAACGCGGCAAGCGCCCCCGATGGCTGATCGACCACGCCATGGCTCCCGTGTGGGAGGTCAACAACGTCTGGCTGATCTTCGTCCTCGTCCTCATGTGGACCGGGTTCCCCGTGATGTTCCAGACCGTGTTCACCGCGATGTGGCTCCCCCTGGCCCTGGCCGTCCTGGGCACGGTCCTGCGGGGCGCCGGATTCGCCCTGCGCAAACCCAGCCGCCGGCTGGCCCGGCGGCGTCTGTACGGCGCCGTGTTCGCCGTCGCCTCCCTGCTCACCCCGTTCTTCCTCGGGGCGGCCGTCGGCGGCGTCGCCTCCGGCCGCGTCGCGCCCGGTACCGAAGCCTCGGCGGACGCGTGGGCCAACCCCACGTCGCTCCTGTTCGGGCTGCTCACCGTCGCCGCGACCGCGCTCCTCGGCGCCGTCTTCCTGACCGCCGACGCCGTGCGCTTCGACGCCCCCGACCTCGTGGGCTACTTCCGGTTCCGCGCCCTCCTCAGCCTCGTCGCGGTCGCCCTGACGGCCGTGGGCGTGCTCCTCGTCACCCACGGCGACGCGCCCCACGTCTGGCACGGGCTCACCCACGGTGCGGGGCTCGCCCTCGCGATCGTGTCCGCGCTGTTCTTCGCCGCGACGGCGCTGTTCGTGCTGCGGGGCCGGGTCCACCGGGCCCGATTCAGCGCCGTCGGCATCGTCGGCGCGGCCGTCTTCGCCTGGGGGCTCGCCCAGCGCCCCTACCTCATCCCCACGTCCCTGACCGTGGCGGACGCCGCGGGCGATTCCCAGACCCTGGCCTGGCTGTCGGTGGTCAGCCTCGTCGCGCTGCTGCTCGTCGCCCCGGCCGTCTTCTTCCTCTACTGGATGGACACCCACGGCGAACTGGAACCCCTCACCGAGTCCGACCTGCGCCGGACCCGTCCCTCGCGGGGGGACGCGGCCGACGGCGACTGACCCGGCGGCGACCGACCCGGCGGCGCCGCACCGGCCCGGTGGGCGCCGCCCCGTCCCGCCGGCCCGGGCCGGCGGCTCCCGCACCCCCGTCGACTCCCCCGTCGCACGCGTGAAGCGAGGAAGGAAGGCGCTGTGAGCGAGAACGACATCCTCCTCGGCATCGCCCTGGTCGTGACCCTGGCGACGACCTGCCAGATCCTCGCTAGCAAACTGCGCGTCCCCGCGCTGATCCTGCTGCTGCCGGCCGGTTTCACCGCGGGCGCCCTGACCGACATCGTGCATCCGGACCAGCTGGTCGGGGAGGACTTCTCCGCCCTGGTGTCCCTGTCCGTGGCGGTGATCCTCTACGACGCCGGTCTCGGCCTCGACCTGCGCAACCTCACCGGCCACACCCGCGCGGTCGTGGGCAGGCTGCTGCTCTTCGGAGTGGCTTTCACCTTCTTCTCCGTCTGTGCCGTCGGTCCGGCCCTGTTCAGCATGTCGCTCAGGGTGGCCGCGATGGTGGGCATGATCCTCGTCGTGTCGGGGCCCACGGTCGTCGGGCCCCTGCTCCAGTACGTGCGGCCGACGGACAGGGTACGGCGCCTGCTGATCTGGGAGGGGACGCTGACCGACCCGATCGGCGCCATCCTCGGGGCCATCGTCTTCCACGCCATCGCGACGACGCACCAGATCGACATCGGGCGCGGGTATCAGATCGGCCAGTTCCTCATCAGCATGGCCGTGGGCCTCGTCGGCGGATGCGTCGGGGTGGCGCTGCTGTGGCTGACCCTGCGCCTGCTACGGCTCGGCGAGGTGCTCGGTACGCTGGCACAACTGGCCACGGTGATCGCCGTGTCGGCAGGATGCGACATCATCCGCGACGACACCGGGCTCATCGCAGCGATCGTCACCGGTATGGCCGCGGCCAACATCCGCGGCTTCGACATGCCCGCCCGTCGGCCCTTCTTCGAGACACTGGTCCAGCTGATCATCGGGCTGTTGTTCATCTCCATCTCGGCCAGCGTCACCCCGGCCTCCCTGATGCCCGTGCTCCTTCCCACGCTCGTCCTCGTCGTGCTCCTCGTCCTCGTGGTGCGGCCGCTCGTGGCCTTCATCGCCACCATGGGCAAGAACATGACCATGGGAGAACGGGCGTTCGCGGGATGGATGGCCCCGCGCGGCATCGTCGCGGCGTCCACCGCGGCGGCCTTCTCCGCAACCCTCGTCGAAGTGGGGCTGCACGGGGCGTCCAAGATCCTGCCCATCACCTTCCTGGTGATCGTCTCGACGGTCGTGCTGTACGCCCTGACCGCGGGCCCCGTCGCCCGGCGGCTCGGCGTCGCCACGCCGAACCGCACCCGGCCCCTCCTGGTGGGAGGCGCTCCGTGGGTGATCGCACTGGGAACGACCCTGCGGTCGGCGGGGCTCGACGTGCAGATGTGGGCGGGACTGGACGAGGAGCGCGAACGGATCAGGGACGCCGGAATCACCTTGGCGAGAGGGGATCTGCTGGCGACGGCGACCAACCCCCGGGCGCGGCTGGAGGGAGTCAACGCCGTCTACCTCCTCACCGACGACGACGACTTCAACGCGCTCGCCTCGGTGCTGGTCGAGGGCAACGTCGAGGGCCCCGTCTACCGGGTGGCACCGCCCCACGAGAGCCATGGCGTCGTCGCGCCCTACACGGGCAGCACCGTCCTGTTCGGCCGCTCGCTCGTCCGGCACGTCCTGGCGGCACGGTACGAGCAGGGCGCCCGGTTCCTGGTGCAGCCCGCGTCCGATCCGCTCCCGCCGGGACACGAGACGCTGTTCGTGGTCCGCGGTGACGGTCGGCTGGAGCCGGTCGACGAGACGCAGCCCGTCCTCCCGGAACAGGGCGACCTCCTCGTCCTGCTCGGCCCCGTGCCGTCGCCGCCGGCCTAGAAGGCTGATGAAGATCCTGTTGTGGGGCTGTCCGGCCGTAGGCCGGGTGGCCCCTGGGTCTATGTGGTGGCGGGGGTGAGGGCCCAGGTGGTGCCGGTGTGGGTGAGTCCGAGGTTGATGAGGCGGCGGAGGTTGAGGGCGGCTGCCCGATTGTGGAGCCAGGTGTTGTTCTTGAGGACGCCGCGGTAGGGGACGCGGCGGTTGCCTCTGGCGACGAGCCAGGCGATGGCGCGTTCGACGGGTGGTCGCCAGCGGCGGTATTCGTCCTGCCATTCCTGGCTGGTGGCGGCCTGGTCCCGGGCGGCTTTGAGGAGGTCGTACTGGGGATGGACACTGAAGACGCGTCCGGTCTTGGACCTGGTGCAGCGGTCGCGCAAAGGGCAATCGAGGCAGAGCTTCTTGAACTGGGCCTGGCGGTTGCCTCCTGCGAGGGGGCGGCCGAGGGGCTTGGTGTGGCCGGCCGGGCAGGTGACGGTCCCGGCCTGGGTGTCGACCTGGAAATCGTCCGTGCTGAATCCGCCGGGGACTGCCTGCCGCAGTGGCGGCGGCTTGATCACCAGGGTGTGGCCGTCGGCTTCGAGGCTCTGGCGGAGGTCGCCGGTGCCGTAGGCCGTGTCGCCGAGGACGGTCAGTTCCTGGTCCTCGTCGGCGAGGAGGTCTGGGGCGACGGCGGCCTCGTGGTTGTCGGCTCCGCTGCCGGCGGTGAGAGCGACCTCGGTGAACAGTCCCGCCTCGGGCTCGAACACGGCATGCGCACGGAAGCCCTCCTGATGGCGGGTTCGGTTCTTGTGGATGTGCCGGGCCTCGGGATCAATCGTGGACACCACGCGGTCGGGTGCGGTCCCCCGGGTGATGCGCCAGCGTCCGTCACGGCCGTCGGACTCCTGGGCCGGTTCGACGTCCTGGCCTGCGACCAGGGCCAGCAGGCCGGCCGCGTTCGCGGCCTTCTCGCCGAGTTCTTGTTCGGGCAGGTGGCCCAGCAGCCGCAGCGCGTCACCAACGAGGGCGTCCACCAGGTCCGCCCTGGCCTGCTGGTCGTTCCAGGCGATCCTCGGTTTGCCCGGGTCGCCGTAGTCGTGGGCGGTGCACTGCACGGCCGCGACAGGTCCGGCGCCGGGGACCTCACGGATCACTGCCCGCACGGCGGAAATCAGCTGGGTGACGGTGTCCTGGGTGGCCACCGCATCGTCGAGGACGGTGGAGTCCAGTGCCCGCCGGTGCTTTCCCTTCAGCACGCCAGTGGCCTTCACGACCTCGCGCACCGCCTCGAAGACCCGGTTCGGGCGGGCCGAGCGGGCCAGGCGGCGGCGGAAGTAGGCCAGCAGCGAAGGATCGAACGCCATATCGTGCAAGCCGAGCCCACACGCGGCCTTCCACCGCAGGTCACAGCGTAATTCCTGGACCGTCTCGAAGTCCGACATCCCATGCAGGGCCTGCAAAGTGATCGCTGCGGCCAGAACCTGCGGAGGCATTGACGGACGGCCGTTCGCCGACGGATACATGTCCTCGAACATCACCGCGGGAAATAGCTGCCCACGGTGCTCGGCCAGGAACGCGAACACGCTCCCGACCGGGATTAACTCCCGGCACGTAGCCCACACATCCGGCCCGGCCGTCTCCCCGACCCACTCCCCTTGAACCACGAAAACGAGTCTGGCCCCGCCGCTCCCGCGGCGGGGCCAGAACCCAACATTTTCATCAGCCTTCTAGGCCGTGTCTTTCGGATCTGCCGGGCCCGCGGCGTCCGGCCTGATCAAAGGACACGGCCTGACCTGCAGGGCGGTCGTGTGCTGATCGCTCCCTTGCTGAAGAAGAGGCCTCGCCCGATGGCCTGTTGGACAGTCCCTCGGCCATGAGGCCACTGCCCACTGGCTGGCCTGCGTGCGGCCAGGATCCGGGGAAGGTGGCCGCCGCGCCTCAGCCATAACCTCGACACCCGCGCGCACCTCGCCCGTTTCGGAGGCCGGAACGTCTACGGCTGACCTGGTTACGCAGATCGTGGCGCCCCGCGCCGTGCCCGGGCTGTCGCGGGGGTGGACCCGTGCGGGTGCCCGTAGCGTGCGGTCATGCCTGATGTTCTGTCCGCTCGGAAGCGGTCAACGCTCTTCGACCGGTTTGCGGAACGGGCAGGACGTCGCCGCCGCGCCACTGGCCGCGGCCCTCGACGTGCGGGCAGTGTTCACCGCGGCCCGTACTGACACGGCCCTCGCGCTGCTCTTGGCGGGCACCGGCCTGACGGAGTCGGCGCCACAGGCATCACCGACCGCGCCGAGTGTCTGCGGCTTCTCGCTCTGGGCCGCACGCCCAGCCTCGCCGCGCAGATTCCCTTCGACGGCGCCGGTAAAGCCGGTCATTGGCGCTGCGACGATCCGGCGTGCGCGAGGTCATGCGACGCGGCCAAGGAACTCCCCCACCGCTGCGGCCCCCGGGCAGCCGGCCCCGGCCGAAGCCGCTGTCCCCGCACACCGGCAACAGGCCGCGCCCAGCGGGGAGAGCGCGCGGCCGGCAGCACCCGGTGCTGTTCCGGAAACCCGTAAGAGAGCCCCCGGCCGCCGGGAATCCATGCGCGGCCGTTGCCCAAGCCCTCCGTGTTCGTGATGGCCCGGCAGGTGACCGCGCACCACCGGAACGCGCCGCCGCACGCCCAGAGCGCTCCGCCAAACGGTTGATATCGTATCAATCTCCTTGGTGAGGGAGTCACTCTGATGGGTCAATTCAGGTGTCTGCATCAATGGGGTGATGATCCATCGAGCCCCCGCGGACAAGCCTCCCTCCCGGGACTGAACTCATCCCGTCCGGACGGGCCTCCGCACATCCCCATCTGCCGGCGGCCGGACGCGCGGCCTGGGTCGGTTCGGACGTCGGTGGATCGGAACACCCAGTCGCTGCTCGGAGAAGACTTCCGAGTGAGGAGGAACCCTCGTGCCCATCAGTCCCAACCAAGGCTCCACCAGCGGCGGAACATCCGTCACCATCACCGGCGTGAACCTGGCCGGTGCCACCGCCGTCCACTTCGGGTCCCGGACGGCCACGATCACCGCGAACACCCCGACCATGATCAGCGTCATCGACCCCGCGGGCTGCGGAGTCGTCGACGTCAACGTGACGACGGCGGGAGGGACGAGCAACTCGCTCTCCTTCTTCTACATCAGCCCGCCGATCGCGGTGTCCCTCGACCCGGGCTCGGGTCCGACCGCGGGCACCAACACGGTCACCATCAACGGCTACGGCCTCTCCACTGCCACCACCGTGTCCTTCGGCTCCAACAGCGCGACCCCGACGGTCGTCTCGGACAGCCAGCTGTCGGTGGTCGTGCCTGCCGGCAGCTCCAGCGGCTCCGTCGACGTCACCGTCACCACCACCGGGGGCACGACCGCTCCGCTCACCTACGCCTACGTCGACGCGCCGACACTGGTCTCGCTCACACCCACCTCGGGGACGACGTCCGGCGGCACCTCGGTGACCGTCAACGGCAGCGGCCTGGCGTCCACCACGGCCGTCACCTTCGGCGCCACCGCCGCGTCCTTCGCAGTGCTGAACAGCGCCACGCTGGTGGCCGTCACACCGCCCGGCACCGCAGGTTCCGTCGATGTCGTCGTGACCACAGGGGGCGGTAGCGCCACCCTCAGCGACGGCTTCACCTACATGTCCGGCCCCGGCATCTGACGGTGTCTCGGGCACACGGCCGCGCACGGGCTCCGGCCCTCTGCGGTCCACCGGCCCGTGCCCAGCGGAAGCGGTGCGGGCACGGGTGCGCCCGCCCGCACCGCTTCCGTGCCCCCAGCTTGCGGCCCGGCCAGGCCGACCACACCCCTTGGAGTCACCGTGGCCCCTCCCGTCCTCACTTCGGTCGTACCCAACACGGGTCCGGCGGCGGGCACCAATCCCGTGACCCTGAACGGAAGCCAGTTCACCGGCGCCACCGCGGTCATGTTCGGATCCGCGGCCGCCCTGTCGTACACGGTCAACACCCCGTCGACGATCAAGGCGACCGTCCCGCCCGGAACCGGCACGGTCAACGTCACCGTGCGCACACCCGCCGGGCTCAGCAACACGGTCGCCTACACCTACGCGCCCACGCCGACCCTCAGCGCGATCGCGCCGAACCAGGGCCCGACGTCCGGCGGGACCAACGTGGTCCTCACCGGCACCGGCCTCACCGGGACCACCGCCGTCACCTTCGGCGGCACCCCCGCGACCTCCTTCACCGTCAACTCCGCCACCCAGATCACCGCCGTCACACCGGCCGGCACCGGCGCGGTGGCGGTCACCGCGACCACCGTCGGCGGCACCTCGGGGCCGGTGTTCTTCTACTACCTCAACGCGCCCTCGCTGCTGTCCGTCTCGCCCGCCGAGGGCCCGGCGACCGGCGGGACCAGCGTGGTCCTCGCCGGCGCCGGCCTCACCGGGACCACCGCCGTCACCTTCGGCGGCACCCCCGCGACCTCCTTCACCGTCAACTCCGCCACCCAGATCACCGCGGTCACCCCGCCCGGAACCGGCTCCGTCGCGTGCACCGTCACTGGTCCCGGCGGCACCAGCAACTCCGTCATCTACACCTATCTGGCGGCGCCGGCGCTCACCGCGCTCTCGCCCGCGCAGGGGCCGACGGACGCGGGCGCCGCCGTGACCCTGACAGGTACCGGGCTGACCACGACGTTCGCGGTCCACTTCGGCGCAGCACCGGCGGCCTTCACCGTGGTGTCGGACACGACCGCGATCGCGATCGCCCCGGCGGGTCCGGCGGGTTCGGTGCCGGTGAGCGTCACGACGTCGGGCGGCACCAGCAACTCGCTCGCCTACCAGCGCGTCGCGCCTCCCGCGATCTAGCTGGTGCCACCACCCCGGCGCCAACGGCCCGCGCCTGCACCGACCACCGGCCACCGGCCACCGGCCACCGGCCAATGAAGCCATTCGAACGAGCCGATGACTCAGGTGGGTCCGCCGGCACCCGCGCCTCCCGCACATGCCATCAAAAGCGGCCTAAGGTCACACTCCGAACGGTTACGGCGAACCCCCGCCTGACGATCGGACCGAGGAGGCCCCTCAGTGAAAGTGTGGCGTGCAGGCAAAGCCGGACTCATGGTCGCCGTAGCGGCGGCGACAGTGCTGTCCATCGCTCCGTCGGCTGCGGCTGCCGATCCGTCGTCGACCACGGTCCAGGCCACGCCCTCCTCGGCCACGACCGGGCAACTGGTGACCCTCGACGCGACGGTGACCTGCAGCTCGGACCCGAGCGGCGGCCTTGGCGTGTCCTTCTTCGACGGCCCGGACCTCCTTGCGACCGCACCCGTCTCCGCCGACGGACACTCCTCACTGACCACCGGTTTCACGACCACCGGAACACACACCATCACCGCCGCCTACAACGGCGACGACGGTTGCAGCGCTTCGAGCGACACGACTACCGTCACCGTGTCCCAAGCCCCGGCTCCCCCGGCCAACGCCCCGGGCTGCCTGCTGTGCGGGCTGATCGACTTCAACGTCGGGGACGTCCACAACGAGGTCAACGTCAACAGCCAGAATGTGACGGGCGTCCACAAGTGAGCCCGGCCCGCCGGCCGCTGGACGCACCCGGCGGTCGGCGGTCGACGCCCGGGACTTCTCCCATGAGAGTCAGATGCCTGCAGATCATCCACCCCGCCGCCGACATCCCGGTCGCTGAGTACGCCGGGATCCGGGTGGGCGGCATCTACCCCGTCCTGGAGATGGTCGCCTACGACATCGATTGCCAGATCCGCGTCCTCGGCCCCGGTACCCCAGACCCCGGACTGCTGTGGAACCCCGCCGACTTCGAGACAGTGGACCCCCGAATACCACCCGGCTGGACCCTGGTCATCGCCGACGGCCGCACCCGCCTCACGGACGCCCGCTGGCAGCGCCCCGGATTCTGGACCGACTACGCCCATGGTGACCCGCGGGCCCTGGCTGACTACGAGCACGTGAAGCGTGAACTCCTCGCCGCCGCGCCACACGAGAACTCGTGAACGCGACCCTCCACTCCCTGACCGTGCCACCCGCGCCCGCGTCCCGGCTGTGGGTCTCCCCGGTAGCGGCCCGCTCCCGCTCCACCACACCCACCGCCGCGGTGCGTCGTGCACGCGGGACCGGCTGGGTGTTCAGGCTTTGCCGTAGGGCGTCGCCGGGCCGTGAGCGGGGATCAAGGGCTCACCGCGCCCACTCCACCCGTCGAACCTGTGCAGGGGCGGGCGGCGTCGGCCGTCCGGCCCGGGTGATTCTCGGTCCGGGGTGTGGCTGTGCAGGTTGTTTGGTCGTTGCGCAGTTCCGCCGGTCCTCGGGATGAGGCCAAGTGTGGGGTGCCGGCTTCTGGCTGTAGTCGCGGCCGAGGGGAGTGGCGGGCGGTGTTCACCGTCCGTCCGGGTCGCCGAGCGGTGCGGTGAACCTTGACTGCCAGCCATCCTCCGTCAGCACCACCAGCTCGACCGCCGCCGCCCGGGTACGCAACGGCAGCAGGCTGCCGATCGCAGCGCGGACATGGGCGGCAGCCGTCGGGTTGTCCGCGCCCATGGCGACCGTGACATGGGCGGCGGGCCGCGCCCCGAAGCGGCCCCTGTACGCGCGCAACCCAGGCCACCGGGCGCGGAACGCATCGACGATCGGTTGGAGTCCCGGAACGGTGACGGCGACGAAGCCGGGCGCCGTCACGACCTCCTCCACGAGCAGATCAGCTGCCGGAAAACTCGCCGCCAGGGAACGCACGCCCTTCTCGTCCTGAACCGTCAGCGCCGATTCCGGCACGAACGGGTAGAGGAGCGAGACGTGCGCCGGCACCCCACGACGCACCAGAGCCGGGTCGATACGCCACGCCGCATCGAGGAGCGGGGCGGCATCGGGCAAGACAATGACGACGGCAGTGGTCCCTGACTCTGCCACGCCGTCATCATCGCAGGCCAGTCCGCTACTGCGCCCATTGCACTCCGAGGTGGGCGAGAGCGGAGGGGTGGGCGTGGTCGAGGCGGTCGCGGCCGGCGCCTTGGCTGGTGATTCAGACGCCCGCACGGTGCCCCGTTCCCGTCCGGGAGGTGCTCGATGGGCGTTCAGGGTGCGGTTCTGGTGTTGTCGAGCCGTTCGACGCGCGCTACGTTCTCCCGGTCCTCGGCGTCCGCGCTCGCCTCGGCGGCGAACCAGGCGTCGAGGATCTCCTTGAGCAGCGGTTCCGAGGTCAGGCGCAGGCTGAGCGCGAGCACGTTGGCGTCATTCCAGCGGCGCGCACCGTCCGCCGTGTAGGCATCCGTGCACAGGGCCGCGCGTACGCCGGGAACCTTGTTCGCGGCGATCGAGGCGCCCGTACCCGTCCAACAGCACACGACGGCCTGGTCGGCGTTCCCGGCGGCCACCTCGCGGGCCGCCGCCTCCGAGCAGGCTGCCCACTGCGGATCGTCGCCGGGGCTCAGCGCCCCGTACGTCACCACGTCGTGTCCGCGATCGCGCAGTTGCCCGAGGAGTGCGCGAGCCACGGGTTCGTCCATGTCCGAGGAAACGGAGATCCGCATGCCCCGAGATTAACCGGCCGTGGAACGGACGGTCGCCGCGAGTCGCGCAATGGCCTGGCCTTTCGGCCGGTCGCGGACGGAGCCGACCGGATTTGAACCGGCGTCCTCGCGGTTTTGGAGACCGCGCGCGTCGACCTCTGCGCTACGGCTCCGCCCACCCGTCGGGCGGCCGACGCTACTTTGACGACACTCGCCAGGCGGCCCCGACCGCTCTCACCATGCTGAGTCGATGCCGAGGTGGGCGCGGCACCTCGTGGTCCGAGTGCCAGGCCTTCACCTCGACGGCCACCTCTGTTTGTCATCGGCATCCTCGATGAACCACAGGGCACGGGCCAAAGCCTCGGCCAGGGCGTGGGGCAGAGATGGATGTACGGGCATCACAGTGGACTCCCAGCAGGTCAACGGCAGAGTCCGGCCACACCACCACACCCCACTGACGTCTCTTTCCGTGACTTCCACAGAGAGTGGACCAGAGCTTGATTTCACCTACACGGCCACGAGGTGGGGCTGCGGCCGCACCCAGGGAGTGAAGCGGGTGACATGTCCCTCGTCACTGACGCTGTCGCCGGCGCCGGCCATCGGCCGGGTGGGGGATGGTGCGGATGCGGCCTTGGGGGCAGGAGTCTGGCTCAGGCCGACCGCGACGTCCTTACCCGGCAGCTCGCCCACGAGGGCGAGCAGTGCCATGCCCTGGCCGACTTCCTCGCTGGCCGGGGCACGACACCCGCGACGTTGGCCTAGCTAGCCAGGAAACCCCAGTCGGCTGCTCCCGCGGACAGTCGGGGTGTGGACGGTCACGTAATCCCCCAGGGCAAACGTCACGCAATTCCCCAGGTGTCCGGTGGGGGCATTGACCGATGGGCGCCCAGGTCGTCCGGCGCGCTCGGATCGGAGCGGCTTCATGCCGTTCGGCAGCGCCTGATCCGCTGCCCAGCAACCGTAACCGGATAGGTCATCCGATTGTGTGCTACGGTCCGGGTAAACGGATGAACTATCCGCATAACCGGGTGGAGGAGCGCATGAAGAAGACAGCTGTGGTCACGGCGGGGACAGCCGGCATCGGACTGGAGACAGCCCTGGGGCTGGCCGACGCCGGGTTCTTCGTCACCGTGGTCGGACGCAACGCCGACAGGGGTGCCCAGGCGGTCGACCGAATCAACGCGATGAACCCGTCCCATCCCGCGCGGTTCCTGCCCGCCGACCTCGGCTCGCTCGACCAGGTGCGCGCGCTCGCCGACCAGATCGCCGCCGAACACGCCACCTCTGGCGACCCCCTGACCGTGCTGGTCAACAACGTCGGCGCGATGTTCCCGGAGCCACAGACCCTGGACGGGATCGAAGCGTCGTTCCTCGTCAACCACCTTTCGCCGTACCTGCTGACGGAACTGCTACTGCCCACGCTGACGGCCGACGCGCCCAGCAGGATCGTGAACGTGACATCGAGTGCAGTCGGGCTCGCGCAGCGGTCCTTCGACACCCTTGAGCCGCCCGGCGGCTACTACGGCTTCCACTGGTACGCCCGCGCCAAGCTCGCCAACCTCGCCTACACGCTCGACCTTGCCACCCGACTCCAAGGCACGGCCGTCTCTGTCTTCGCCGCCGACCCCGGAGGCGCCGCAACCGACATGACCAACGGCACCATGACCGACCCGAAGATCGTCTCACCAGCCCTGCGGCTGCTGTGGCCCCTGGTACGCCGCAAGTTCGAGCGCTCCACTTCGGGTCCGGCGTCCCTGGCTGCCCGGCCCTCGATCGTCGCCGCCACCGACGCCACCCTTACGGGCCGGACCGGCATCGTCATCGGAGCCCAGACCCACCCGGTGAAACCTCTGCGCGCAGCCACAGACCCCCGCGTCGCCCAGGACGTGCGCCGGCTCAGCGAACGGCACGCACCCCTCACGACAACCTGACCCGCCAAGCGGCACGGGTACCAGCGGCGGCATCATCCGGATGAGCCATCCGATTAGCATGTCCCCATGACGACGCCCCTTCGCAAGGACGCAGCCCGCAACTGGGACCGCATCGTCGCTGTCGCCCGTGCCCTCATCGACCAGGGCACACCCCTGCAACTGAACGACGTCGCCAGCCGCGCCGGACTCGGAGTCGGCACCGTCTACCGCCACTTCGCCACCCCCGAGGCGCTGCTGGAGACCGTCGCCACTCCCTGCCTAGAAGCACTGACCGCCCACGGCCAGCAGGCGCTGGCCGACACCGACCCCTGGCACGCGCTCGAAGCCTTCTTGTTCCGCACCGTCGAAGCACAGGTCACCGACGCGTCCCTGGCCCCGGTCGCCGCCGCAGCCACCGACACCTTGCCACGCACCACGGAACTCAAAGAGACGCTTCAGTCGGTCGGCACCGCACTCCTCGACCGGGCGCGCAACGCCGGGGCGGTCCGACGTGACCTGGCCGCCACCGACCTCGTCCCGCTCATGTGCGGTATCGCCTACTCCGTAAACGTCCACGGCGGCACACCCGCCGACCGGCTCGACACCGCACACCGCTACTTGGCCGTACTCCTCGAAGGGCTGCGTGCCACGCCACAGCACCCGTGAGAGCACCACCCGCACACCAACAGGGGTGCTTCGGGTGCCCTCCGCCGGTGTGGTCAGTCCGATCGCCAGCAGGAGACGGCTGCCCGCCCCGACGGCTGCATGGCGCCCAGGTCCGCGACCGCCGTCCCCCTGGGGAACCGTGACCGCGAAGGTGGGGGAATTCCGTGACGCGGAACCGGCCGAAAGCGGGAAATTCCTTGACCGTTGACAGTCGGGCCCTGGTCAGATCGTGACGGGGCCGTGGGCGGTGGCGAACTCGACCGAGACCAGGCCCGGTTCCTCATCCTCGACCCAGGTGACGTCGATCTGGTCGAGGGGGTGGTCGGCCGGTTCGCCGAGGAATTCGGCGATGGAGGCGGCGTCGCCGGCGATGGAGACCCCGTGGATGGTGGTGGAGGTGCGCGGGTCGGCGCTCGGGCGCTCCTCGATGGGGACCAACCACTGAAGGAAGTAGGGCAGTTGCGGGTCCTCCAGCAGTTCCAGCAGGCCGATCTGCTTCCACCTCAGGTCGAACCCGTCGGGGCGGACACGGTGGCCCTCGGCCGAGGTGCGGCCGAGGCGGGCCTCGACCGGGGCGATGTCGTCGACGGAGACCACCCAACCGAGCCAGCCGCCGCCCTCGGCGGCGCGGCGCGCGACCGCCTGGCCGAAGGGTGCGCGGTCGGCGGCGGGGTGGTCGAGTGTGGTGACGACCTCGACGTAGGTGCCGCCGCTCAGCGGGAGAACAAAATTGCGGGTGCCGAATCGCGGGTGCACGCCCCCGTCGACGAACCCGGCGCCTAGGGCCGATCCGATCCACTGGACGGTCGAGACGAAGCTGTCGCGGGCCACCGCATAGGACACATGATCAAGTCGCACTGCGCCATCATCACCCGACCACCCGCACAAATCCCGACGCCACGCCCGCCGCCCCGGCCGCGTCCGCCGTGGATCAGCCGTGGAGCGGATCGATCATCGTCATCCCGGCGGGGGAGGCCCGGTCGAAGCCAGGCAGCAGCGCTGCCGCCTCGTCGAGGCCCACGAAGGCCCGGCCGTGATCCGCCGGACACCCCCTAGCGCTGGGAGGGGCCCCCAGGTGCCGTGCATCGCAAGGCGGAGGGGCGCCCGCCGTCCGCAAGGACCGTGGCCCGACCGGCGCTGGCCTCACGGGATGACTCCCGCACCAGACGCTCAGTCGATACAGAACTCGTTGCCCTCGATGTCCAGCATCGGGATGCACGAATCGTTGCCGTCATAGAGCGTTCGCACGTGTACCGCGCCGAGCGGGACCAGGCGTACGCATTCGGCCTCGAGTACGGCGAGGCGTTCTTCACCCACAAGTCCGGTGCCGACCCGCACATCAAGATGCAGCCGGTTCTTGGCGGTCCTCCCTTCGGGGACGCGCTGGAAGTACAGCCGCGGGCCCACACCTGAGGGATCGATGCAGGCGAACCATGAATCCCGCTGCTCAGGTGGCTGCGAACCCTTGAAGTCATCCCAAGTGGCGAACCCCTCTGGTGGCGGCGGTACGACGTACCCCAACACCTCGCACCAGAAACGAGCGAGACGCTCGGGTTCTGCGCAGTCGAAGGTGACCTGAAACTTCTTGATCGACGACATCGGTGCACCGTACCAAGGGGACTTGGGACGCTGCCGCTCCTTTCCCCAGCGGGTTCCGCCCGCAACCCGTCAGACCCTGTACCGTCTTGGACATCAAGACCTAAGGGCTGTTCTGCCGCATCCGGTTCAGCGTCTCGTCCAGCGTGATGGCCGCGTCGATGAGGGCCAGGTGGGTGAATGCCTGGGGGAAGTTGCCGAGCTGGCGGCCCGTGAGGGCGATCTCCTCGGAGTACAGGCCGAGGTGGTTGGCGTACGTCATCATCTTCTCCAGCACGAGCCTGGCCTGATCGGCCCGCCCGGCCCGTGCCAGGGCGTCGACGTACATGAAGGTGCACAGGGAGAAGGTTCCCTCGGAGCCGCGCAGGCCGTCGGGCGAGGCCTCGGGGTTGTAGCGGTAGACCAGGCTGTCGGTGACCAGCTCCCGGTCCATCGCGTCCAAGGTGGTCGTCCACATCGGGTCTTCGGGGGTGATGAAGCCCACCGTCGGCATCCGCAGCAGCGACGAGTCGAGCACGTCGCTGCCGTAGTGCTGGACGAACGCCTGGCGCTCCGGGTGCCAGCCCTTGGCCAGGATCTGCTCGTAGATGCTGTCGCGTTCGGCGGCCCAACGGCCGCTCTCGGCCGGCCGGCCGTGGGCGACCGCCAGCCGCAGCGCACGGTCGAAGGCCACCCAGGACATGACCCGGCCGTAGGTGAAGTGCTGGCGCCCGCCGCGGGTCTCCCACAGCCCCTCACCGGCCTGGTCCCAGTGGTCCACGAGCCAGTCGAGCAGCCTGCGCAGCGACGTCCAGCCCTTGATGTCCAGGTGGATGCCGTGCTGGTGGGCGAAGGAGATGCTGTCAAGTGCCTCGCCGTAGATGTCCAGCTGCAACTGCGTCGCCGCGCCGTTGCCTATGCGCACCGGCGCGGATCCCTGGTACCCCTCCCAGTGCTCCAGGGTCTCTTCGTAGAGGTCGGAGGAACCGTCCACCCGGTACATGATGTTCAGCGGTCCCGTGTCGGTGTCGCCGCCGGCCTTCTCCTTCACCCGGTCGCCCAGCCAGCCGATGAACGCCCTCGCCTCCTCCGTGAACCCCAGCCCCAGCAGGGCGTACACGGAGAAGGAGGCGTCGCGGATCCAGGTGAAGCGGTAGTCCCAGTTGCGCTCGCCTCCCAACTGCTCCGGCAGACCGGCCGTGGGAGCGGCCACCAGGGCGCCGGTGGGGGCGTACGTCATCAGCTTCAGCGTCACTGCGGAGCGCTCCACCGTCTCGCGCCACCGGCCCCTGTACCGGGACTGGCGCAGCCACGACCGCCAGTACTGCCTGGTGTCGGCGAAGAGCTCCTGGAACTCTGCGACGCGGATCTCCCGCGGCGGGCCCTCCGCGGCCGACTCCATGACCAGACCGCGCTGCTGTCCGGCCTCGAGGGCGAGCGAGACCTGCAGGTCGTGCTCGCCGGTGAGCCTGTGCACCAACCGTTCGTCCTCCGGCTCCCGTACCACGCTGAGGGTGAGCTCAAGGTCGTCCGAGGCGAACACCGCCCCGTACTGGGTGAGGTGCAGCGTGTGCGGCTTGCGGCCGTAGTCGAACCGCGGGGCGATGTCGATCTGGAAGGTCATGCTGCCGCGCACGCAGCGCAGCATGCGGACCAGGCGGTGGCGGTCCGTCGCCGTCCCTCCGGTCACCGGCATGAAGTCGACCACCTCGCCGGCTCCGGACTCGGTCATGAACCGCGTCACGAGGATCGCGGTGTCCGGCAGGTACAACTGCTTGGTGGTGTAGGTCCCCTCCGCCGGTCTGACGGTGAAGTGCCCGCCCTTCTCCCAGTCGAGCAGCGCCCCGAACACGCTGGGGGAATCGAATCGCGGGCAGCAGAACCAGTCGATCGTTCCGTCCGTGGTCACCAATGCAGCGGTCTGCAGATCACCGATCAGGCCGTGATCTTCGATCAGCGGGTAGTCAGCCATGGGAGGACCCCTTCCGACGCCACCCAGTCAGCTTAGGCACGGAATTCCCGGCGGGCCTGCCGGGCGGTCCCGGGCCCGCCCGGCAGGCGCCTGGAATCGGCTCTAGCATGGAACGGCGCGAACCGGATGATCAGGCCGCATCGCACCGCCGGATCCGGAGGTCGCCCGTGCCGCCGGTCCTTGCGCCGGCTCCCGGAACCGACGGCGGTGCGCGGTGCGGACCGGACGGGAGCCGATGATGTTGTCCTGGGCGGCGCGCTTCCGGTTGCGGCAGTACGCCAAGGCGAGCCTGTGGATCGTTCCCCTGATCGGACTCGTCCTGGGCGCGCTGCTCGCCGAGTGGCTCGCCGACGTGGAGCCGGCGGGCTGGGTGCCGGACAACTGGCAGTACTCCGCGACGACGGCGAGCAGCGTGCTCAGCTCGGTCGTCGGATCCATGGTCGCGCTGCTGGGGTTCGTCGTGACCATCGGTGTGCTCGTCGTCCAGCAGGCCACGGGAACGCTGTCCCCGCGCTACATGCGCCTGTGGTACCGCGACCGGCTGCAGAAGGCCGTGCTGGCCACGTTCACCGGGACGTTCGCGTACGCCTTTTCCCTGTTGCGCAGGATCGAGGCGGACTCCGTCCCCGACTTGGGGGTGACCCTGTCCGGCGTGGCCGTCTCCCTGAGCCTCGTACTGCTGCTGATCTACCTCAACCGGTTCACCCACAACCTCCGGCCCGTGGCCATCGCCGATCTGGTCGGGCGCATGGGCGGCAAGGTGCTCATCCGCGCGACGGAACGCATCCACCGCTCCTCGGCACGCGACGAGGCGTCCGTGCCGCCGGCCGGCCCGGTGACCCGCATCCGGTCCGAACGGGGCGGGGTCATCCAGGCGTTCGACGCGGCGGGGCTGATCGCCGCCGCCGTCCGCCACGACTGCGTCCTCGTACTGGCCCACCAGGTGGGCGACTTCGTGCCGCCCGGCACCACCCTCGTCGAGGCCCACGGCTCAGCACGGCCTCCCGACCCGCGGCGGGTGACCGGTCTCGTCGCCCTCGGGACCGAGCGGACCATCGAACAGGATCCCGCCTTCGCCCTGCGCATCCTCGTCGACATCGCCATCCGCGCCCTCTCCCCCGCCGTGAACGACCCCACGACCGCGGTGCAGGTGCTCAATCACATCGACACGTTCCTGCACATGGTCGGCCGGGCCCGGCTCCGCGGCCGGTACGTGCTCGCCGACGGCCGGGGCCGGCCGCGGCTGGTGGTGCCGGGCCGCGGCTGGGAGGACTACCTCCAGCTCGGCGTGACCGAGATCCGCGAGTACGGGGCCACGTCCCTCCAGGTGTGCAGGCGGCTCCGCGCGCTGTTGGAGGACCTGCTGGAGACGCAGCCGGCCGAGCGCCTGCCGGCGGTTCGCGCGGAACTCGTCCTCCTCGACGAATCGGTCCGGCGGGCGTTCACCGACCCCGCCCGCCGCGCCGGCGCGCAGACGGCCGACCGGCAGGGCATCGGCGGTGGGCGGCGCCCTCGGAGCGAGCCCTCCCGGTGAGCCGTTCACCCGTCCAGCCGTCCACCCGTCGGCTCTCCGGCCGATCCCCTCGTTCACCCGTTCACCCATTGGGACGCGGATCGCTCGCGTCCACCCGCCCGGCGCGATCCCCTGCAAGGTGAACCCCACCGCCAGGAAAGGACGCGCCATGACGCACGAAGGTGCTGAGGGACTCCCCGGCGCGGACCCGGAGCGCTCCGAACTGGAGCAGCTGCGCACCCGGGTGGCGGCGCTGGAGGCGGCCAAGGCGGACCGGGAGACCCATCACCGGTGGAAATCCTTCTTCGCCGCTCTGCTCATCGTCCTCGGCTGTGTCCTCGCCCCGCTCGCAGCCGTGGCGGCGTGGGCGTCGAGCGAGATCGGCGACACGGACCGGTACGTACAGACAGTCGCCCCGCTCGCGTCCGACCCGGACATCCAGGCGGCGGCGGCCACCCGGGTGACCAACGCGGTCATGGAACACATCGACCTCCCGGCCCTGCTGGAAGGCGCGGCGCCCGCCGACCGGCCGCTCCTGGAGAAGGCACTCGGCAAGCTCGGCGACTCACTCGAGAGCGCGGTCCGCAGCTTCGTCCACGACAAGACGGAGGCCATCATCGCCTCCGACACCTTCGCGCGGATCTGGACCGCCGCTAACCGCCACGTCCACACGGCGGTGGAGGACGCCCTCACGGGCAGCGGCGACGGCGCGGTGAAGATCAAGAACGACTCGGTGACCGTCGACCTGGGGCCGGTCGTCGCTCAGGTCAAGCAGCGCCTCGTCGACGACGGCATGACGGTGGCCGCGAAGATCCCCGAGGTGCACACCGACTTCACGGTCCTGCGGTCGGACGACATCGGCAAGGTCAAGACCTACTTCCGCCTGCTGCAGATCGCCGGCACCTGGCTGCCGGTGCTCTCGGTGCTGCTGGTCGCCGCCGGTGTGCTCCTCTCCCGCCACCGCCGCCGCGTTCTCGTGGCGGCGGCCCTGGCCTTCGCCTTCGCCACCCTCATGCTGGGCGTGGCCCTGACGGTCTTCCGCGTGGTGTACCTGAACGCACTGCCGGACAGCGTCTCGCAGCCCGCGGCGGAGAGCATCTACGACGCGATGACCCGCTACCTCCGCACGACGGTCCGGATGACCGTGGTGCTCGGCGTGGTGATCGCGCTGGCCGCCTGGCTGACCGGCCCCGGCCGCTGGGCCACTCTCGTACGGCAGGTGTGGCACTCGGGCATCGGCGCCGCCCGCTCCACGGCGGACCGGGCGGGCCTGCGCACCGGCCCGGTCGGCCCGTTCGTCCAACACAACCGCGGCCCGATCACCTGGATCCTGGTCGCCGCGGCCGTACTGACCTTCGTCCTGTGGAGCTACCCGACCGGCCTGGTCATCATCGTCATCGCACTCGTACTCCTCTTCGCGATGGCTGTGGCGGAATTCCTCGCGGAGGACGGGAGCGGCCGGGGCACGGTGCACGCGGGGAGCCACGAACCGCCGCCACGGTGAAGCGGGCCGCCGGCCGCCCGGACCGGCGGCCGGTGCCCGTCCTCCTACAGGTACGGGTCGAAGGCGATGCCCGCCGGCTTGGCCTCGGCCAGGTGGGACGCGAAGGAACCGTCCTTCAGGCCGAAGTGGGCGCTGCCGAAATCGGCCTGGATGAGCTTGTCCCGCACCGTCGCGGGGTAGCCCGACCACCCGACGAGCGCGGGGAACTGCCAGGCGCGGCGGTGGTTCTCGGGCGGTTCGTCGTTGGTGTTCGCCGCGCGGAAGCAGTGCGTGCCGATGCCGTCCTTGTGGTAGACGATCTTGGGGTGGGTGCCGTCCCAGCGGATCTGGTCGCGCGTGTGGATGTTGAAGTCGCCGTGGGCCGAGGTGGCGACGTACTTGGCTTCGTCGCCCTGGATCCACACCACCACGTGCTCCCAGTCGTGGCGGTGGCCTCCGATGCTGCTGCCGGGGACGGCCTGGTCCTTCTCGAAGTACAGCGCGTACATCACGGCGCACCAGCCGTTGTTGCAGGTCCAGCGGGAGTAGCCGTTGGTGTTGTCGAGGTCCCAGGCGTCCCGGCAGCTGCCGTTGAGGGCGCCGGTGGGTTTGAGTCCGCCGTTCAGAACCCCGTCCGGGCCTATGGCGGGTGTCGGGTAGCAGCCGTCGGTGTCGTAGTCGTAGGCCGGCTGGAAGGTCCGCTCGATGGCGTCGGCCTGGGCGGGCAGGGCCGGGGGCGGCGCCGCGAAGGCCACCTGGGAAACGCCGACGACCAGCGCGAGCGTGGTGCCGGCCACCACGATGGATCTCCGGATGTGACGGTTCGTCCGCAAAACAGGCCTCCTGGCCGGTCGGAATCAGGGGGCGGGACGGATCGCGACCACCATCGACCGACACGCCGGGAGCATCATTCGCGAACGGCGGCGGCACAGCAAGGGCCCGAGCACCCCTCATTCCGGTGCGGGCATCATGAACAGCCACTTGTGCAAGGATGATTGACAGAGCGTCAGGGGTAGGCGAGGGGCGGACCGCAGCTCGGGTCGGGGCTCCGCAGGCGCGGAGCCGGCGCAGGGAGCGGCTCGCCACGGCCGTGCACGGCGGGCAGGTGCGGCACCCGGCCCCGGGGCGGGAGCAGGGCGGTCGGCTACGAGGGCCCGCCGCCGCGCGGTCCGATGGGCCGGGCGGGGTGGGTGGGGTGGGAGCCGGGGGCGACCCGAACCGTCGGCGTGACGGCCCTGCGGGCAGGGGCCGCCGCACCGTGGCCCCCGAGGGGCCGAGGGTCGAGGATCGAGGTCACACGGTCATCGCCCCACGGTGTTCATCAGGACGATGGCCAGGAGGTCCAAGAGGATGACGGCGACGACGACGCCGATCGTGACCCAGGCTCCGCGGGATTCGTCCATGCGCACGACTCACCTTCCGACTCGGACACGGCCATGATGACCCGGTTCCACGCGGAGCGCCCGCGGCCGCGGTCCGATTGTGCGGGGGCCCGCCACGAGCCCGCTTTCAGCCGGGGCGGCCGTCGGGGGTGAGGGTGGCGGCGGCCGCGAAGAGGCGGGCGCAGCGCTGCGTCATGGCCCGCGGGGTCTGCTCCGGATGCTTGACCCACCAGCGGACGAGGGTGGCGACCAGGTCCCGCCAGACGTACTTGAGCGCGTCGGCGTCCAGCGGGTCGTCGGATCCGGCCGCACGCAGCAGTTCGGCGGTGCCGCCGGCGGCGAGCCGGTCGATGGCCGACCAGTACTCCGCGGCCCGGCGCGCGGCTTCCCCGCCGGGCGGCAGGGTGGTGTCGTACAGCACGAACCACGCCTCCCGCTGCCCCTCCAGGGCGGCGAAGATGCCGTGGAGCACGCGCAGCGGCGTGTCCGGCGCCGTCCCGTCCGGGCCCATGGCCGTGCGGATCGCGTCCAGGAGCCGGTCCGCGACGGGGACCAGGCAGGCGATGTACAGGTCCTCCTTGGTGCCGCAGTACTGGTGCAGCAGCGTCTTGGTGACGCCCACGCGGGCGGCGATCGCGGGGAGCGACGCGGCCGCGTAGCCGCGGGTGCCGAACTCCTCCGTGGCAGCGTCCAGCATCTGCTGCCGACGGTGGTGCCTGGGGACTCCCTTGGTACCGGCTCTTGCAGAAGGGGTTGCCATGCATGGATATTATCAGTAGGTAATTTACCTGTAGGTAAATTACTGCGACCCCTGGAGCGCACCCATGGCCGGCACCACCCCGCAGCCGACGTCCCGTACCCGCTCCTGGTGGGGCTGGGGCTGGACCGACGCGCATCCCGACGACGCGGAATGCGCCGCGATGGGCGCCCTGCTCCCCGGCACCCTCAGCCACCCGCTCCCCGTGCCCCGCGTCCGTGACCTGGGCATCGGGAGCCCCGCCGCCGAACCCCCGCGGAGTCTCGGCCACCTGGTCACCGCCGACCCCGCGGACCGCGCCGCCCATGCCATGGGAAAGGCGTACCGCGACGTGGTGCGCGCCCTGCGCGGGCGCCCCGGCCGCATCCCCGACCTCGTCGCCCGCCCGACGGACGAACGCGGCGTGGCCGACCTCCTGGACTGGGCCGGTGACCGGCAGATCGCCGTCGTCCCGTACGGCGGGGGTTCCTCGGTCACCGGGGGCGTGGAGTACCGCGGCGACGCCCACCGGGCCGTGATGTCCCTCGATCTGACCGCCATGGGCCGCGTCCTGGAAGTCGACGCCGAGGGCCGGGCCGCGCGCATCCAGGCCGGCACCCTCGGGCCGAGCCTGGAGGGCCAGTTGCGGCCCCACGGCCTCACGCTGCGGCATTTCCCGCAGAGCTTCGAATTCTCCACCCTGGGGGGCTGGCTCGCCACCCGGGCCGGCGGCCACTACGCCACCGGCCGCACCCGCATCGACGACTTCGTCCAGTCCCTGCGTGTCGTCACCCCAGCCGGTACGAGCAGCTCCTGGCGGTTGCCCGCCTCCGGAGCGGGCCCCTCCCCCGACCGTCTGTTCCTGGGCTCCGAAGGGGCCCTCGGCATCATCACCGAGGCATGGGTCCGCCTGCAGGTACGCCCCCGCCACAAGGCGTCCGCCGCAGTGGCCTTCGCCGGCTTCCACGACGCGCTCCGTGCGGTGCGCGCCCTCGCCCAGTCCGATCTCTCCCCCGCCAACTGCCGCCTGCTGGACGCCGGTGAGGCCGCACTGTCGGGCGCGGCCCGGGACGGCTGCGCCGTGCTGGTCCTGGGGTTCGAGTCGGCGGACGAGCCGGTGGCCGCCCGGCTCGAACAGGCCGTCGGCCTGGCCCGCTCGTACGGTGGCCGCTACGACGGAACCGCCCGACCGGACGAGACCCCGGGCGGGGACCCGGCCGGCGACGCGGTCGGCGACACGGCCGGCGACACGGCCGTGAGCGCCTGGCGCTCGGCCTTCCTGCGGATGCCCTACCTCCGCGACGGCCTGGCCAGGATGGGCGCCGTCGCGGAGACCTTCGAGACGGCGGCCACCTGGGACCGGATCCCCGGCCTGATCGACGCGGTGCGCACGGAGGTCGGCGAAGCGGCCCGCAAGGCGACGGGTCATGCCGCGACCGTCAACTGCCGCCTGACGCACGTGTATCCGGACGGGGCGGCACCGTACTTCACCGTCCTCGCCGCAGGCCGCCCCGGTGACGAGGTCGCGCTCTGGGACGACCTCAAGGCCGTCGCGAGCGAGGTCCTGCACCGCCACCGGGCCACCATCACCCACCACCACGCCGTCGGCCGGGACCACCGTCCGGGCTACGACCGCCAGCGCCCCGAGCCCTTCGCCCTCGCGCTGCGGGCCGCGAAGGGGGCGCTCGATCCGCGGGGGATCCTCAACCCGGGCGTGCTCGTGGACTGAAGGGGGGCCGAGCAGGGCCTCGGGTTCCGGGCGCCCTGCCCGGAGCGGCGGAGCCGTCCGAGCGACGGGACGGCCGTACGAGGGGACGGCCGAGCGAGGGGATGCGGGGCCGGGACGCCCGGTGGCCCGTCGGTTGATCGCAGCCGGCCGGGCCGCGGGCCGGGCCGCGGGCGCCGCGCACCGGCCTCAGCCGGCCGCTTTCCCGATGAGCGCGCCGATGCGTGCCTCGTCCGCGGCCGTCAGCCCCGTCAGGGCGTAGCTCGTCGGCCACATGGCGCCTTCATCGAGATCCGCCAGGTCGCTGAAGCCGAGCGTGGCGTACCGCGTCTTGAACTTCTGCGCGCTCTGGAAGAAGCAGACGACCTTGCCGTTCCTGGCATAGGCGGGCATTGCGTACCAGAGCTTCGGCGCGAGGTCCGGCGCAGTGGCTCTGACGATGCGGTGGACCCGCTCGGCAAGGACGCGGTCCGCTTCCGGCATTTCGGCGATCTTCGCGAGCACCTCGCCCTCCGCGTCCGCCTTGGCCGCGCGCGGGCCGCGGCGCGCGGCCGTCCTCAGCTCCTGCGCGCGCGCCTTCATCGCGCCCCGTTCCTCGTCCGTGAACCCGTCGTGCTCCTTGTCGGCCGCGCTGGTGCTCTCGGCGGACGTCTGCGTGCTCTTCATGGCAGGTTTCCTCTCTTGCGCCGGGTTCATGTCCGTCACGCTAGTTGCGGCTCGGTCGCCGGCGCTTCTCGATTCCTGACCGGTCCGCTCCGCCCTTCCGTCGGGTACGGCGGCGTCCCCGCCGCGGCGGCCGCCGTGCGGAGCCGGTAGGTGCCGGGCGGGATGCCGACCCGCTCCGTGAAGCGGGTGCTGAAGATCCCCGGCGACGGACAGCCGACCGTCAGACGGACCTCGGTGACGCTGAGGTCCCCGCGGTGCAGGAGCGCCGTCGCGCGCTCGATGCGGCGCGCCGTCAGATAGGCGTACGGCGAAGCGCCGTAGGCGAGCCGGAACTGCCGGCCGAGGTCCCCGGCCGGCATGTTCGCGCCCCGGGCCAGTGCCTCGACGTTCAGCGGCTGCGCGTACTCCCGGTCGATCCGGTCGCGGACGCGGCGCAGCCGCGCGAGGTCGTTCAGGTGCTGCGCGGCGGTGAGCGCGCGCCCCCACGCGGGATGGCACATGAGAGGACTCCTTTCATCGATGCTCGCGGATCACCCGGGTACGGGCTGATGCCCGGACGGCCGACGGCCGGGCGGCCACCGGCCACCGGCCATCGGGGGCGGATCGGGTGCGGGTGCCGGACGGCTCAGCGAAGCTCTTGGATGCGGATCAGGTTGCCCGCGGGATCGCGGAAGGCGCAGTCCCGGACGCCGTACGGCTGGTCGGTCGGCTCCTGGACGACCTCGGCGTCGGCGGCCTGGACCTTCTCGAAGGTGCCGTCGAGGTCCGGGGTGGCCAGCAGGATCCAGCCGTAGGTGCCCTTGGCCATCATCTCGACGATGGTCCGGCGCTCGTCCTCCGTGACCCCGGGGTCGGCGGCCGGCGGTGCCAGGAGGATGGACGTACCCGGCTGATCGACGGGACCGACCGTGATCCAGCGCATCTTGCCCTGGCCGACGTCGCTGCGGACCTCGAAGCCGAGGATGTCGCGGTAGAACACCAGGGAGGCGTCCGGATCGTCGTGCGGGAGGGCGGTCGTGTGAATGGTGATGTCCATGGCCGCCACGTTAGTTCGGCCCGGGGGCCGGCGCTTCTCGATTCCTGATCGGTCCGGCCGTCTTTCGCGCGCGCCTTCACCGGGCGGCCCCCGGCGGGCGTCGGCTACTCCGTGCCGGTCAGTCGCGTTGCCGCGGGCACGGGCCCCGGCGCGGAGGACTGCGACCGAGGACCCTTCCCCGCCCGGCTCCGGTCGCGGTACCACGCACCCGCACCCACCAGCACGGCTGCCCCGGTTCCGTACACGGGCAGCCACAGGGTCGTCGTGGCCGCCAGGCACTCGGCAACGGCCTTACGGCTCTGGGTCTCCTGCGCGTACGCCACAGCAGCGGCGTCGCGGCCGGCCAGGTCCGCCACCGCGGCCCTCGTCCGGATGGCCTCGTACCTGCCCGGCCCGTCGCACCCGCTCCGCGTGTCCGGCATCGGGAACAACCAATCCCAGCGCTGCAGCATGGGGGCCAGTGCGATCGCCACGCACGGGCAGCCTCCAACCCCGGAGGAGAGGCCCGTGAGCGACTCCAGCCCGCGAGGAATCCGAAGGCCGGCAGCCACCGGAGCAGACAACGGCTCCGCCGGCCAGGCCGGGGTCATCGGCATCGGACTCGCCGCCGTACTGACGTTCGCACTTCTCAGCATCCACCGTGCGGCGTCGCGGGTCCCGGCGCCATGCCGGACGGGGTCACCGCCCCGCCCGGATGGGGGAGCGACGGGTCCGGCGGGTGCCCGCGGGGAAGTACCGCTGCGGGTACGCCCGTCTCCCGACGGGCGAGGCCCCCGCGGATCGACACCCCTCGAGGTCATGGATGACGCGGCCGAGGCCCGAACCCGGTCGACGCCGCGCCCGGCCCGTGGGGCCCCAGGTCGGCCGGCCGCCGCGGCCCCTGCCGGCGGGGAGAGCGGGAGCGGCAACGGCCCGCACCGCCCGAACGTCGGCGACGGCGACAGCGACAGCGACAGCGACAGCGACGGGCCACAGGGCCACCCGCCGGGCCACCCCGCGCTGTCGGCGGCGCCCCGCGGATAATGGCACCACCCTGGACCGAACCGAGAGATGACGAACCAATGACCCTGAAGGAAGGCCAGCGGGTGAAGCTGGCGGCGGACACCCGGCTCACCAACTGGGCTGCGATGACGGGGGACTCCTCGACGTCGACGGGCACCGTCGCCGGGTCCCTGTCCCTGGCGGCCGGCACGGAGGGCACCGTCGAGCGCGTGGTCGAGCACCACCATCAGAGCCGAGAGGTCAGCGAGTACGAGCGTCTCAAGTCGCTGCTCGACGCCTTCGGCAGCGAGATGCCCACGGAGAGCAGGAGGCAGCTCGAAGAGCAGGTCGGCTCCCTGGAGCCAGAGTGGATCGCCTACCAGCAGCAGGGGCTCCGCGTAACGGTCCGCGTCCGTCTCGACAACGGGTTCATCCTCGACGACACGCACGAGGACGCCTTCACTCCCGCCTGATGCGGGCTTGCCCCATGGCCGCGGGTCGCGGGTCGCGGGTCGCGGACAGGTGCTGAGGCCTGGCAGTGCCTAGGCTTCCCCCGTGAACGACACCACACATCACATACGGATCAGGCCGGGCGGCCCGGCCGACGCACCGGCCATCCTCGGCATGCTCGACTCCGCGGTGGTCTGGATGAACAGCCGGGGCAACACCGAGCAGTGGGGCACGACACCGTACTCCCAGAAGCCGGGCGGGGTGGCGCGGGTCGAGCGGTACACGACCGAGAACGCCCCGTACATCGCCGAGTTGGACGGAGCACCCGTCGGAGCCATGGTGCTGGACTCCGGGCCCAGCCCGCAGATGCCGATCGCGCCGGCCGGGGAACCCGAGCGGTACGTGCGGCTGCTGGTCTCCGAGCGGCGGTACGCCGGGCTGGGCATCGGAGCGGCGCTGCTGGCCCATGCCGTCGAGGAGACCCGGCGGGCCGGGGTGAAGCTGCTGCGGGTCGACTGCTGGGCGGGCGGCGGGGGCGAACTGGTCGCGTTCTACGAGCGCAACGGCTTCACCCCCACCGACCGTTTCCTGTCCGAGGCGTGGCCGGGGCAGGTGCTGGCCCGGCGGGTCGGCTGACGCCGCGGGTTCGCCGGCGGCGGCGAGGGTCTGCACCAGTGGGGCCGTCGCCACGGGTCGGGCAGTGGTGGACCGGTCGAGGGCTTAACCCATTCTGTGCTCGTCTCCTCGGCCGGGTCGCCAGACGGAGCGGCCAGATGCCCCCTGGCAGTGAGCTCGATGGCGCCGGTCGCCTCGCCGGATCTTCCCCCCCTTTTCCCGAGCGCGGCAAAACATCGCCGGCATCCAAGGGCGGGCTCGTCATAAGGCACGCGGGCATCGGGAGCGCAATTGGCGATATGCGGAACGGCGGAATGCATGACATGCCATTCGGTCAGCCGTCATTCATGGAGGGATTCAGCCGTAGGGCCATGGCTCACCAAGTAAGTCAAGACTTACCTTGAGGGAACTTTGACCGTATGGTGTGGCTCGAATCGAAGGAGCCCCCTGTTGTCGGAAATGAATAATCCCGCTGTGCGTGCGGTTGAATCGGAGCGGGATTATGTGTCCTCCTTATACGAGTTGCTCACCGAGCGGCTTTCCGAGGCGCGAGTACACCGAGCGAGTGTGCTGAAGGCCCCGGCGGAAAGCGCCGGTGAGGCATACGAGAGAGAAATCGCCGCCGAGCGTCTGGCCAAGGAAATCGGCCGGCTGGAGGGCGCCGAAAAGGGGCTGGTCTTCGGGCGCATCGACTGGACGGACGGCACGGCCCTGCGCATCGGGCGGATCGGACTGCATACGGAGGAGGATGACCTGCCTCTGCTCGTGGACTGGCGCGCGAACGCGGCGCGGCCCTTCTACGAGGCGACACCGGTCCACCCGATGGACCTGCGGCGGCGCCGGCACCTGCGCCTCGAGGAGCGCACGGTCACCTCGGTGAGCGACGAGCTGCTGGACGGGACCGCCCCGACCGACGAGGACGTCGTGGGGGACGGCCCGTTGACCGAGGCTCTGTCTGCACGGCGTACGGGCAGGATGCACGCGGCCGTCGCGACGCTGCAGGCCGAGCAGGACGAGATCGTCCGCTCCGCCCACCGCGGGGTGACCGTGGTGCAGGGCGGGCCCGGCACCGGCAAGACGGTGGTCGCCCTGCACCGGGCGGCCTACGTCCTGTACGCGTTCCCGCGCGCCGCGGAGGAGGGCGTCCTGGTGGTGGGCCCGAACGCCCGGTTCCTCGACTACATCTCCCAGGTCCTTCCCTCGCTCGGAGAGAACGACGTCGTTCTGGCGACCTGCCGGGAACTGGCCGGAGTGTCCACGGACGCGGTGGACCCGTTCGATACGGCGCGTCTCAAGGGCAGCTCCGACCTCGCCGACGCCTTGGCCGGCCTGCTGCGCGTCCACCAAGCGCCCGCCGGTGACTTCACCGTGCGGGTCGGACGGGAACTGGTTCACCTGCCCGGCGAGGAAGTCGCCGCGGCACGCGACGCCGCCGTGGCAGCCGCACCGGGGCACAACCCCGCGCGCCAGGTGTTCAGGGAGCTCTTGGTCGACGCCGTCACCGACGCGATGCAACGAGACATGGGCGACCTCCTGGAGCAGATCGACGCCGATGCGGAAAGGATGACGGGCATGGACCTCGACCGGTTCACGGGAGCCGCCCAGCGCCGTGCCGAAGGTGCGGCCGACTCGGGTCCGGTCCACGAGCTGGACCTGGACGCCATCCGAGCCGATCTCCTCGACGACGCCGACGTCGACCGAGCGGTCGAGGTGTTGTGGCCGCGGCTGGTACCCGGTGACCTCGTGAAGGCACTCCTGACGAACGTCGGCGCTCTCGCCGAGCACCTGCCCCGCCTGACCTCGCAGGAGCGGTCCCTTCTGCTGCGCGGTCCGGACGACCCGTGGACCGATGCCGATGTGCCGTTGCTGGACGAGGCGGCGAGCCTGGTCGACGGCCCCCCCGAGCGGACGTACGGGCACGTCGTCGTCGACGAGGCGCAGGAACTGACCGCCATGCAGTGGCGGATGATCGTCCGCCGCTGCCCGGCAAGGGCGATGACGCTGGTGGGTGACTTCGCCCAGGCAGGCCCGGTCGCGACAGCACGCGACTGGAAGGAAGCACTGAGCCCCCACGTCGGACCGCGGTTCAAACTGCACGACCTGACCGTCAGCTACCGCACCACGCAGGAGATCCTGGAGAGCGTCCGGGACCTGCTCACGCGGATCGCTCCGGACCAGAAGCCCACACGGTCACTGCGAAGCGGTGAGAGCCCGCGCACCGTGACCACACCTCCGGACGGGTTGGTCACCGCCGTCGTTCAGGAACTCCGCGCCCAGAGCACCGCGCACCGGGGCGAGCTCCTGGGAGTGATCTGCGCGGACACCAGGGTGAGCGAGCTGACGGCCCGAGGCATCGCTCACCACGCACGCATCGTGCCGGCGTCCGAAGCACGCGGCCTGGAATTCGACGGGGTCGTCGTCATGAACCCCGAGGAAATCATCACGGCCCGCCCCGGTGGGGAAGGGGACTTGTACGTAGCCCTGACCCGAGCCACCAAGCGCCTCTGCACCATCGCCGTCCGGCCCGCCTGACGACTCGGCGCCCGCGTCGTCGCCGCGGGCGCACCCGGCGCGGTACAGACACCCGCGCGCACGGGGCTGCCCGCCGCTTCACCGCTCGTGGCCGCACCCGGCATCACGCGGCCTGGTCCAAGCCGACGGCGTTCGGATCCCCTTCGCGCGGCAGGGTGAAGTCGACGTCGAGCTTCGAGTCGTACGCCGGCACCGGCACGGTACGGCCGAGGCCAAGGAGGGCGCGAGGGGGAGAAGGCACCCGTCGCGATCCTCAGAGCAAGGGTGCGACGTCCTCGCCCCAGGCGAAGAGCGTGTCGACGGCCCGCAAGCGGTAGGGGCCGTCCGCGAGGGCCGCGGCGCGGACCCGGTCGCGCAGGGCGGGGGCCCAGCCGGCCAGCGCGGGCAGACGGAGCAGGGGCAGGAGCGCGGCGAGGGCGGTCTCGCGGACCTCGGGCGAGCCTGCGTCGAGGAACGGGCGCACGGCCTCGCACAGCTCCGGGGCGAGGGCGAGGAACGCCTCGAGGTCCTCCTCGTCCCCGAAGGGCCGCCCCTGCTGGCCGACCGCGTCCGCAGCGGTGTCGCCCAGCCAGGTCAGCAGGCCGACGCGCAGCGGGAACGGGGTCTGCGGACCGAGGTCGTGCTCCTCGTACGTGGAGCGGTCGGTGACCAGCGCCAGGGTTCTGGGGTCGCCCAGGATCGCGGCGACGTACCGGGCGGCGGGAGCCGTGGCGGTGTAGAAGACGTTCCCGCGGGTGAGGGCTTCGGCCAGGTCCCGCAGGGCGGAGCCCTGAACGCGCGGGTCCTCGTCCAGCAGCTCCCGAAGGATCACGGGGGTCTCGGGCGCCACATCCGGGCAGCAGTGCTCCACCGCGTTCCAGTCCGTCCGCAGCAGCAGGTCCTGCGGCTCCACACGGCCTCCGTACTCGCCATCGCTCGTCATCACGCCAGTGTTGCAGCCACCTCTGACACCGGCCGCGCCGCGGGCGCAACGCCTACCGTGAGCTGTCGGCAGGCGTCCATGACGTCGGTCGCGTGCAGCGCGGTGAGCCGACGGCTCCGGTACTGCTGTCTCCTCTCGCCGTCTCCGGTGTGCGTGCGCACGCGGTCGCCGGCTCGTCGGCGGGGCCGCTAACCCCACCCGTGAAGGGACACGTGAACCGTTCCCTCCAGGTATGCGCGCAGGGCGCCCTCCGTCGAGGGTACGAAGGCCTCGGGGACGGCGTCGACGTCGGTCCAGCGGACCTGTGCATGCTTGCCGGGTTCGCGGTTCTCCGGTTCGCCCTCCCATTCGTGGGTGGCGAAGACGACGGTGAGGAAGCCGTTGGGGGCTTCGACTCCCCACGCAGCGTGGATGACGTGGGCGACCGTGAGGGACTCCGGCTTCACGACGAGGCCGGTCTCCTCGTAGAGCTCGCGCACCGCGGTTCGCATGACCGGCTCGCCCGGCTCGCTCTTGCCCACCGGGAGGTCCCACAGCCCTTGGCCGAACTTGGCGTTCTCGCCGCGCTGGAGGAGTACGACGCGATGGGTGGCCCTGTCGTGCACGATCACGGCGGCGACCAGCAGCGTCATCGATTCGAGCGCCGGCGCGAGCGCGGGGGGACGGCGTTCGCCGATGGGCTGGTTCACGGGTCTTCCTTCGTCCGACGGCTTGTTGAGCATGTCAGGCGGTGCGAGAACCGCCGGTGCCACCGTGTCACCCCGCCACCTCCGACCATGTCGTTTTGCGCCAACTCTCCTTGGTTTTGGGCGGCTTACAGCTGCTCTGACCTATGTTCTACGGGGTATCCCAGCACGCCCCAGGAGGTCAGATTGCTCTCCAGGCGCTTCCTCGCCTCAACCCGCCTGTTACGCCGCTCCCACCTGCTCATCGCCTTCGGCATAGGATCGCTGCTGATCGGTGTGACCCCCTGGCTCGGGGTCGCGAGCCCGGCGGCGGCCGGCCGCGCCCCGGATGCCCGCGCCTCACCCGTGCCCTTCGACCAGCAGCCGACGACGCAGTCACCGCATCACGGCATCGCACCGGCGAACGCCATGGAACCGGCGGCTCCCGTTCTCGACCGGACCGGATGGACGGCCACGGCCGGCGACGAGGAGACCGGCGGCGAGGACGGCCGCGCGGCCAACGTACTCGACGGCAACACCAACACCATCTGGCACAGCAAGTGGACCGGCACACCCGCTCCCCTGCCGCACAGCATCACCATTGACATGCAACGCACGACACTCGTCTCCGCGCTCGTCTACCGCCCCCGTGCCGACGGGGCCAACGGGCGCGTCGGTGAGTACAGCATCAGTGTCAGCGCGGACGGCCGGAGCTGGGCGAACCCGGTCGCTTCCGGCACGCTCGCGGACGACGGCACCGCCAAGACGCTCGGGTTCGCCCCGCAGGGGGCCAGGTTCGTACGGCTCACGGCCCTCACCGAGGCAGGCGGCCGCGGGCCCTGGACGTCCGCCGCCGAGATCAACCTGCTGGGTGACCCCGGCACCCCGGAAGCCACCGTCGACCTGTCCCGGACCGGATGGACGGCCACGGCCGGCGACGAGGAGACCGGCGGCGAGGACGGCCGCGCGGCCAACGTACTCGACGGCAACACCAACACCATCTGGCACAGCAAGTGGAGCGGCACACCCGCTCCCCTGCCGCACAGCATCACCATAGACATGCACCGCACCGCACCTGTCTCCGCTCTCGTCTACCACTCCCGCGTGGGCGGGGCCAACGGCCGGGCGGGCGCGTACACCATCACCACCAGCACCGACGGCACCGTCTTCGGCTCGCCGGTCGCCACCGGCACCTGGCGGGACGACGACACCGTCAAGACCGCCACCTTCACCCGGGCCGAGAACGCGCGCTTCGTACGTCTGACCGTGACCACGGAGGCCGGCGGCCGCGGTCCGTGGACCTCGGCCGGTGAGATACGCCTGAGCGGACCGGCCAGCCCGGCCGTCCACGGGGCCTGGGACCGGATCACCGGCTTCCCCCTGGTCCCCGTGGCCACCGCCGCCCTGCCGGACGGCAAACTGCTGGCATGGTCCGCGTACGCGGTCGACCGCTTCGGCGGCAGCAACGGCTACACGCAGACCGCGATCCTGGACCTGAAGACGGGCAAGGTGACCCAGCGGCGTATCGACAACACCGGCCACGACATGTTCTGTCCCGGCATCGCGATGCTGGCCGACGGCCGGGTACTGGTCACCGGCGGCAGCAACGCGGAGAAGGCCAGCATCTACGACCCGGCCACCGACGCGTGGTCCGCCACCACGAGCATGAACATCGCCCGCGGCTACCAGGCCATGACGCTCCTCTCCACCGGTGAAGCATTCGTCCTGGGCGGCTCCTGGAGCGGGGCCGCGGGCGACAAGGCCGGTGAGGTCTGGTCGCCGGACACCCGCACCTGGCGCAAGCTCCCGGGCGTCCCCGCAACACCGGCGCTGACCGCCGACCCGGCCGGACCCTACCGCGCCGACAACCACATGTGGCTCCACGCCACTTCGGGCGGCAAGGTCCTGCAACTGGGCCCGAGCAAGCAGATGAACTGGATCTCGACCGGCGGCACGGGCAGCATCACCCCGGCGGGATCCCGGGCCGACAGCGGGGACGCCATGACCGGCAACGCCGTCGCCTACGACATCGGCAAACTGCTCACCCTGGGCGGCTCGCCCGCCTACGAGAAGACCCCCGCCACCCGGCGCGCCTACACGGTCGACATCTCGGGCGGCCAGGTCCAGGCCGCCCGTACGGGCGACATGGAGCACGCCCGGGGCTTCAGCAACAGCGTCGTCCTGCCCGACGGCAAGGTGGCCGTCTTCGGCGGACAGTCCTCTCCGGTGCCGTTCAGCGACGCGACCTCGGTCCTGACCCCCGAGTTGTGGGACCCGTCGACCGGCGGCTTCACCCCGCTCGCCACCATGGCCGTTCCGCGCAACTACCACAGCGTGGCCAACCTGTTGCCGGACGGGCGGATCTTCTCCGGCGGCGGGGGCCTGTGCGGTGACTGCGCGACCAATCACCCGGACGGGGCCGTCTTCACACCGCCGTACCTGCTCAACGCGGACGGATCGCCGAAGCCGCGTCCCGTCATCACCGGGGGCGTGCCCTCCAGAACCGCCCCCGGCGTGTCGCTCACGGTGAGCACCCAGAACCCGGTGTCGTCCTTCGTCCTCATGCGGGCCGCGGCCGCCACCCACTCGACGGACAACGACCAGCGCCGGATCCCCCTCGTGTCCACGGCCACGGGAACGGGCGCGTACACCGTGTCCGTGCCGGCTGACACCGGAGTGGTCCTGCCGGGGAACTACATGCTCTTCGCCCTCGACGCCCAGGGGGTACCGAGCATCGCCCAGTTCGTCACCGTCTCCTGACCGCAGGCGCGGTGTCCGGTCCGTGAACCGGCCGGACACCGCCCCGGTGCGGTCGGCGCCGACCCTCCGCAGCCGCTGCGCGCGGCGTCAGCCGGGCGTGGCCACGAAGCGGTCGCGCGGTTCGCCGTGCAGGCGCCCCGGCGGCAGCCTTCGGCCGTACGCGAGCAGGAGGAGATCCTGTGCGGCGCCGGACAGCGGTATTCCGGTACCGAAGGTCCAGTCGAGATCGGTGGCACGGAGTTCGATTCCCCGGAGGTCGGCTCCGAAGAACTTCAAGGTCCTGGCGTTGACGCCCTCCAGGAGGATGCGCACGCGGTCCTCGGGAACCCGGCGGCCGAGGCCCAGGGCGACCGTGATGTCCAGGCCGTGGACCACGTCGTGGCCCAGGGCCGCTTCGATTCCGCCGACCGGCGGCTTCCACGGGTGGTCCGCGTTGTCACCGAGGAACGCGGCGAGCTCGCGCGTCGAATGAGCGGCCGCGTCCTTGCGGGCGCATCGATCGGTCATCCGGTGGAGATCGCCCCGTGCTCTGAGGAGTTCCCACACCGTGGTGGAGAGGGAGTACCGGAAACCCATCGTCATGTGCGCCGCGACTTCCCGTACCCGCCATCCCCCGCACAAGGTCGGGGCCTCCCAGTCCTCGGGGGGCAATCCGTCCAGCACGGCGGCCAGTTCCCGGCGCTCGGCCGCTATCGCCGCTCTGGTGTCCGCCGCCGGTCTCCGGTGGCTCGTGTTCTCCATGTCCCCAAGGATCTCGGCAACCCCTGCGACGGGTCCAATAGTTTGCACGTCTCGCAGCTAGCATCATCGGTTATGGACATTCGGCAGCTGCGGTATTTCGTCACGGTGGCGGAGGAAGCCAACTTCACCCGTGCCGCTGCCCGCCTGCACCTGGCGCAGCCGGGGGTGAGCGCCCAGGTGCGGCAGCTCGAAAAGGAGCTGGGACAACCGCTGTTGGACCGTTCCGGCCGGTCGGTGACCCTGACGGAAGTGGGCGTGGCCGTACTGCCGTACGCGCGGGCCGCCCTGGCCGCGGTGGAAGCGGTACGGCAGACCGTGGACGAGTTCACGGGACTGCTGCGGGGCCAGGTCACCATCGGCTTCGTCTCGGGCGCCGCCGCCCACGCGTTCGACCTGGCTTCCTTCCTGGCCGACTTCCACCATGACCACCCCCAGGTCGAGATCGCCCTGACCGAGGACACGTCCGAGCGGATGCTCTCCGCGCTGCACCGCGGCGAACTCGACATCGCGGTCGTCGGACTCGCGGACGAGGAGCCCCCGCCGGGGGTCTCGCTCCAGGTCGTGATCGACGAACCCCTGGTCGCCGCCGTCGCCCAGGACGACCCCGTCCTCACCCCGACGGGCCGCACGAGCGTGCCGTTGGCCGAGCTCCGCGACCGACCGCTGATCAGTCTGCCGCGGGGCACGGGGATCCGCGGGGTACTCGACCGCGCGTGCGCGCAGGCCGGCTTCCTGCCCCGCATCGCCTTCGAGGCGGCCGCCCCCCTCTTCCTCGCACAGCTCGCCGCCCGCGGTCTCGGCGTGGCGGTGGTCCCGGTCCTGGAGGCCGACGGGGCATCCGCCTTCGGAGTGCGCACGCTGGAGATCACCCACCCCCGGCTGCGCGGCCGGGTCGCACTGGCCTGGCGGACGGACGGGCCGTCGAGCCCGGCGGCCACGGCCTTCCTGGGCCTGCTGCGCGCGACTCTCAGCGTGGCGGAAACCGCCTCGGCGCATCGCGGGGATGTGTCGAAGAGCCGGATGGGCGCGGGCCCGGATCATGCTGGACGGGATGCGGACCACTGATCTCGCGCACCACCGCGAAGGAGACTCCATGCAGACCGTCACGCTGAACAACGGTGTCCGGATGCCCATCCTCGGATTCGGCGTCTACCAGATCCCGCCGGGTCAGACCGAGCAGGCCGTCACCCACGCCCTGTCCGCCGGCTACCGGCTGCTCGACACCGCCGCCGCGTACGGAATCGAGGAGGCCGTCGGCCGCGCCGTCAAGAACAGCGGCGTCCCCCGTGAGGAGCTGTTCATCACCACCAAGGTGTGGGTCCAGGACACCGGCGAGGAGAACACCCACCGTGCCTTCGAGACGTCGCTGCGCAAGCTCGGTCTCGACTACCTCGACCTGTACCTGATCCACCAGCCCTACGGCGACGTCTACGGCTCCTGGCGCGCCATGCAGAGCCTGAACCGCGAGGGCCGTGCCAGGGCGATCGGCGTCTCCAATTTCTACCCCGACCGGCTCGTCGACCTCATCGACCACAACGAGGTCACGCCCGCGGTCAACCAGATCGAGACCCACCCGTTCTTCCAGCGCACCACCGACCAGGACCTGATGCGCGAGCGCGGGGTCCAGATCGAATCCTGGGGGCCGTTCGCCGAGGGCAAGAACGACCTCTTCTCCCACCCCGTGCTCGGTGGGATCGGCGCACAGCACGGCAAGTCCGTGGCACAGGTCGTGCTCCGCTGGCTCGTCCAGCGGCAGGTCGTCGTCATCCCCAAGTCGGCCCGCGCCGAACGCATGGAGGAGAACATCGACGTGTTCGACTTCGAACTCACCGACGACCAGATGGCCCGCATCGCCGCCCTGGACACCGGGCGCTCCCTGTTCTTCGACCACTGGGACCCGGCCGCCGTCAGCCAGCTCGGCAATGCCCGCATCCACGACTGACGGCCTCGGCTCGGGCCTCAGCCTCGGTTCCGGCTTCGGCCTCGACTTCGCTCTCGGCCTCGGTCTCGCTCTCGGCCTCGGCTTCCGCCTCTCAGGGGCCCGGCCGGCGTTCCGTGCGCTCAGGCGCCGATCGACGCGCGCCTGATCGCGTCGAGTGCGCGCCTCACGTCGTCCTCGGTCGTCGACCAGTTGCTCACCGAAATGCGCATGACGCGCCGACCGTGCCAGGTGGATCCGCTGATCCACGCCGTGCCGTCGTCGAGCAGCCGGGCGATCACCCGTTCCGTGCGTTCGTCGTTGCCGAAATCGGCGCAGACCTGGGTGAACACCACGTCGTTGAGGACCGTCGCGCCCCCGATGCCGGCGATGCCCGTGGCGAACGCGGAGGCGTGCCGGCACAGACGGTCGACGAGGTCGGCCACCCCTGATCGGCCGAGGGACCTGAGCGCGGCCCACACGGTGAAGGCCCTGCCGCGCCGGGAGAGTTCGGGGACCTTGTCGACCGGGTCGCCGTGTTCGTGCTGGATGAGGTAGTCGCCGTGCAGGCCCATCGCTGCCCGGAGCGCGGACGGATCGCGCACGATGGCGAGGCCGCAGTCGTAGGGGACGTTCAGGGTCTTGTGGGCATCCGTCGCCCAGGAGTCGGCGTGCCGGCAGCCCTCCGTCAGGTGGGCGTACCCGGGAGAGGCGGCCGCCCAGAGGCCGAAGGCGCCGTCGACGTGCACCCATGCGTCCGCGTCGCGGGCCGCGCGGATCGCCTCGGTGAAGGGGTCGAAGGCCCCGGAATGGATGTCTCCGGCCTGGAGGACCACGATCGTGGGGCTCTGCCCGCCCGCTGTCAGGGCGTGCCGCAGGGCCCCGGGCTCGATGCGTCCTTGACCGTCCGCCTTCACCAGTTCGGGTTCACCGAGCCCCAGGTAGCGCAGCGCCAGGTCAATGGCCATGTGGCGGTCCTCGCCGGCGATGACGCGTACGCGCGGCCCGCCCGTGAGTCCGTCGCGCGCGATGTTCCAGCCGGCCCGCCGCAGCACCGCGTCGCGCGCGGTGGCGAGGCAGGTGAAGTTCGCCATCGTGGCGCCCGTGGTGAAGCCCACGGCGCTGTCGTCCGGCAGGTCGAGCAGATCGAGCAGCCACGCGCCGGCGACCTCTTCCGCGGCCGCGTACGCGGGCGAGGCGGCGCGCATCACGCAATTCTGGTCCCAGGCGCTGACCAGCCAGTCCGTGGCCAGCGCGGCGGGCTCGGTGCCACCGACCACGAACCCGTAGAAGCGGCCGCCGGGAAACGCGGTGAGCCCCGGTTCGCAGGCCGTGGCCAGCAGGTCGACGACGTCGGGGGGCGGGCTGGGACCGTCGGGCAGATCGGCACCGAGTTCGCGCACGATCTCTTCGACCGAAGCGCGGGCGGGTACCCGGCGGTCGGACAGGCTCGCCAGCCAGCGGACGGCATGGCCGTACGCCTGTCGGAGCGCCATCTCGCGCGCGTCCATACCTTGGACTATGGGACGGTCACCGCCGCCCCGCAAGCCGCACGCGCACGCGGCTCCGGCCCCTACACTGCTCGAATGATCTTCATCGTGGTGAAATTCGCCGTCAAGCCCGCCTACGTGGAGCAGTGGCCCGACAAGGTCGCGGCGTTCACCCGCGCCACCCGAGCCGAGCCCGGCAATCTGTGGTTCGAGTGGTCCCGCAGCCTGGAGGAGCCCGACACCTACGTCCTGGTCGAGGCGTTCCAGGACGGCGCGGCGGAGGCGCACGTCACCTCTGAGCACTTCCGCACCGCCCTGGAGACCATGCGCCCCCTGGTCACCCGTACGCCCGAGATCGTCAGCACCACCATCGAGGGCGCCACCGGCTGGAGCCGGATGGGCGAACTGCAGATCGACTGACCTCGGCCGTCGGCCGACTGCGGCCGTCGGCCTCCCGGCGGGCCCGCTCCTGGCCGGCCCGCCGGGACGCACTCCGGCGCGTCTCGGGCGGGTCAGCGGTCGCGCAGCAGCGCGCAGACGAAGCGCTCCTCGGCCGCCCGCAGACGGGCCAGCAGCGCCGGGTCACCCGTCACCTGGCTGCTGACGGACACCGTCACCGAGCGCCGCCCGTCCGGGGTGGCCGCCGCGAACTGGGTGTAGCCCGCGGTGTTGCCGGTGTGCCCGAGTACCACTCCGCAACGGGTCGTGTACCGGAAGATGCCCAGCCCGGCGGCATTGGCGCCCGGCCCCGCCGGTTCCGACGCGCCGCCCGGTACGAAGCGCTGCTGCTGGCGGCGTGTCCGCGGCGACAGCAGCTCGGGACCGGCGTAGCCGCGGATGAACGCGGTCAGGTCGCGCGGTGTGGAGACGACGCCGCCCGACGCCCATGCCCCCGACGCGCTGACCGCCTCGCTCACGTCCTGCGGCGGGTCCGGCGGCTCGACCACGTACCCGTGCAGGAACGGCACCGGCAGCCGGTAGCCCTGCGGCAGGCTGGTGGACCGCAGGCCCAGCGGCTGGTGGACGAGCTCCCGCAGCAGCTGCTCGTACCGCTGCCCGGTCGCCTGCTCCGCCATCAGCGCGACCGCGATGTTGTCCGAGTTGGAGTAGGCGTACCTGCTCCCCGGCGGGAAGAGCAGGTCCTGGTCCGCCACGAAGTCCAGGAGCCGACGGGAGTCGAAGCGGTGCCGGGGGTCCGCGCGGATGATCTCCAGGAACGCTTCGCTCGCGCTGTAGTCGGGCAGCCCGCTGGTGTGGTTCAGCAACTGACGGAGCGTCACCCCGTGCCAGCCGGAGGGCAGCTGCGGCAGCCGCTGCCCGATCGTGTCGTCGAGTCCGATCGCACGGCGGTCGACCAGGCTCAGCGCGACCGCCCCGCTGAACGCCTTCGCCACGCTCGCGATGCGCATGTGGTCGTCCTGGCGCGGCACCCGCCGGGTGCCCACCTCGGCGGTCCCCGCCGTGTACACCTGCCGCTCGCCGTCCCGGGTCAGGACCGCGATGGCCCCGGGCGGACCGCCCGGCGCGCCGACCAGGTCCGCCAGCACCCGCTGGAGCGCCTGGTCCCGTCCGGGCGACCGGTCCGGACCGCCGCTCGCGGCGGCTGCCGGCACGAGAGCCCCGGCCAGTGCGGCCGCGGCCACGACGGCGACGGCCGCCCGCCGGACCCGGGTCCGTCCCCGGGCCGGCGGCCGGGCGGGGGCGGCGACGACGGCGGGGGCGGCGACGGAGCTTTCGGGGTGCTGCACGAGCACGTTGATACCTCCTCAGGAGCGGCCCGGGCGGCCGGACCTGACCGGACGCCGGATTCCAGGACCAGCATCCGGTCGTTCCGGCAGCCCCGCCCCCCTGCCTGCTCCATCCGGCCCCCACCCGCCCGCCTGCCCGCCTGCCTGCCTGCTCCATCCCGCCCCCACTCCTCGCGGCCACCGCCGCCCGCGCCGACGCCCCGCCGGCCGGGCGTCCGATCAGTAGCCCGCGGAAGGCGTTTCGATGTGCGCGGCGGCCCCTTCGGTACGCGACGGTGGTCCCCCCGCCATTCCTGAGGAGGCTCTCCGTGAACTGGACGCTCGAAGTCGTTCTGGTCCCTGTCACCGACTTGGACCGGGCGAAGGAGTTCTATGCGGGCAGGCTCGGCTTCACGGTGGACATCGACGCCGAAGTCGCCCCCGGTCTGCGCGTCATCCAGATGACCCCGCCCGGCTCGCGCTGTTCGATCGCGATGGCACGCGGGCTGCCCCCGGCGCCCGGTACGAAGGCGATGGCGCCGGGAGCGCTGCAGGGCCTGCAGATCTGTGTCACGAACATCGAGGCGGCGCGTGCGGAGCTGGTCGGCCGGGGCGTGGACGTCTCGCCGGTCCGCCACGTCGGCGCGTCGGGCTGGGAGGACGGCAAGGGCGGCACCTGGAACGCGTTCGTGTTCTTCGAGGACCCTGACGGCAACGGCTGGGTGGTCCAGGAGGCCCCGTCGGAGCTGTCGGAACGCTGACGTCCGCTCCGCTCCGGACCTCGCGGACCGGAGCCGTAAGGACTTCGTCATGCGGGCGGATATGGCGCCCCGGTCCCCCGCCGCATTGAATGCGGGGAGAACGGACGGACCGGCGGGAAAGAGGCCATCGCAGTGATGATGACAGGGACACGGACCGAGCGGCGCGGACGGGTACGGGCCGGGGCGCTGATCGTGGCGGTGGTGATGCTGAGTGCCGGGCTGTACTGGTTCCAGCCGTGGAAGCTGTGGCAGGACGAGACGGTCAAGGAGACCTTGCCGACCGCGGCCGCGCCTGCGGACGCGACCGCGACGCCGCGGTCCTCCGCATCGGCACCTCCCGGCCCGCAGGTCATCGCCCAGGGCGCCCTGATCAGCCACGAGCACGCCACCACCGGGACCGTGAAGCTGATCCGGCTCCCCGACGGCTCCCGCACGCTCCGCCTGGAGAACCTCGACACCAGCAACGGTCCCGATCTGCGGGTATGGCTGACCGATGCCCCCGTGAAGGAAGGCACCGCCGGCTGGCGGGTCTTCGACGACGGCACGTACGTGAGCCTGGGCAAGCTCAAGGGCAACAAGGGCGACCAGAACTACGAGATCCCGGCCGGCCTGGACCTGTCCGGATACAGCAGCGTCACCATCTGGTGCGACCGCTTCGACGTTTCCTTCGGCGCGGCGGCCCTCACCCCGGCCTGAAGCCGTCCCACACCGGTGCGGGCCTCCGTCGCGCGTGCGACCGCGCGGCGTAGAAGAGTGGGTCCATGACGTACGACGAGGGACTCGCCCAGCGGATCCGGGAACAGCTGGGCGAGCGGCCGGGCCTCACCGAGAAGCGGATGTTCGGCGGCCTCGCCTTCCTGCTGTACGGAAACATGACCGTGGGCGTGGTCGGTGACGAGCTCATCGCCCGCGTGGGTCCGGACCGTACCGCAGAGGCCCTCGCCCGGCCGGAGGCCCGTCCCATGGTTTTCACCGGCCGTCCGATGCGGGGCTGGGTGACGGTCGGCGGACCGGCTCTGGCCGGGGACGGGATCCTGCGCCACTGGATCACGGCGGCGACGGACTTCGCCCGCACGCTGCCGCCCAAGTGACCTCCGCCGCAGGCGTATGACGGAAGTCTTACGGGCATGCGTGGCAGCCTCCGTGGGCGACGCGCACTGCGTAACGTCCGCGGCATGCGCGTACTCGTCACAGGCGGAGCCGGGTTCATCGGCTCCCACATCGTCACCGCCCTGAAGAGCCGGGGGCACGACCCCCTCGTCCTCGACGCCCTGCTGCCCGCCGCCCATCCCGGCACACCGCCCCTGCCGGACGCCGAGTTCGTCCGGGCGGACGTACGGGACGCGGACGCCGTGCGGGCGGCGCTGCGCGGAGTGGACGCCGTGTGCCACCAGGCGGCCATGGTCGGGCTCGGTAAGGACTTCGCGGACGCCCCGGACTACGTCGGCGCCAACGACCTCGGGACCGCGGTGCTGCTGGCGGAGATGGCCTCGGCCGGAGTGCGCGAGCTCGTCCTGGCCGGTTCGATGGTCGTGTACGGGGAGGGGCGGTACGAGTGCCCGCGCCACGGCGTGGTGCGGCCCGGACCCAGGCGGGCGGCGGACCTGAGGGCCGGCCGGTTCGAACCGCGCTGTCCCGGCTGCGGAGCCGAGCTGGCACCGGGACTGGTCGGTGAGGACGCGCCGACGGATCCGCGCAACGTGTACGCCACCACGAAGCTCGCACAGGAACACCTGGCCGCGGCCTGGGCCCGGTGCGTGGACGGCCGGGCGGTGGCCCTGCGGTACCACAACGTGTACGGGCCGGGCATGCCGCGCGACACCCCGTACGCCGGTGTCGCGTCGTTCTTCCGCTCCTCACTGGCCCGGGGCGAGGCTCCTCAGGTCTTCGAGGACGGTGCGCAGAGGCGGGACTTCGTGCACGTCGGGGACGTGGCCGCGGCGAACGTGGTGGCCCTGGAGGCCGTCGGTGCGCGGCCCGCGGGCGCCCTGACCGCGTACAACACGGGCAGCGGGGACCCGCGCACGGTCGGGGAGATGGCGGCCGCGCTGGCCGCGGCGCACGGAGGACCCGCTCCGGTCGTGACGGGCGAGTTCCGCCTCGGCGACGTCCGGCACATCACGGCCGACTCCGCCCGGCTGCGCCGTGAGCTGGGCTGGTGCCCGGTGGTCGGCTTCGCGGAGGGGATGACCGAGTTCGCCCTGGCCGGGCAGCGCGCCTCGGCGGGTGTCGTCCGCTGACCCACTCGCCCCGGTGGAGATCCGCGTGACCGGCCCCGGCGGCAGTCGGAGCGGGTCGGCCGGAGCCGGTCGGCCCGATCCGGTCAGGCAGAGCCGGTCGGGCAGAGCCGGTCGGGCAGAGCCGGTCGGCCCGGTCCGATCAGGCGGGTGCTGCCACCGGGAGGGTGACCTCGAAGCGGCAGCCGCCCGGGACGTTGCGTACGTCGGTCCGGCCGGCGTGCGCCTCGACGATGCCGCGGACGATCGCCAGGCCCAGTCCCGCCCCGGCGGGCGGTGTACGGGCCTCGCTGCCGCGCCAGCCGGTGTCGAAGACCCGCGCGAGATCCTCATCCGGGATGCCTCCGCAGCCGTCGGTCACGGACAGCACGACCCCGTCCGCCCGGTCCTCCGCCGCGACGGCGACGGTGCCGTCGGCCGGCGTATGGCGGATGGCGTTGACCAGGAGGTTGGCGAGGACCCGGGTCATCTCCTTGCCGTCGACGTGGACCGGTACGGCGGCCACGCGCTCCCCCACCAGCCGCACACCGTGTTCCCGGGCCAGCGGATCGGCTCCGGAGAGGGCTTCGTCCACGAGGTCGTAGAGCGAGATCCGGCTGGGGTTGAGGCTGAGCGCTCCGGCGTGGATGCGGGAGAGCTCGAAGAGGTCGGTGACCATGGAGTTGAGCCGGTCGACCTCCGTACGGATCTGCCGGTGGTAGCGGGCGGGGTCGGCGGCCATGCCGTCCTCCAGGGCTTCGGCCATCGCCCGCAGTCCGGCCAGCGGGGTCCGGAGGTCGTGCGAGATCCAGGCGACGAGCTCGCGCCGCGAGGCCTCCAGGGCCTGCTCCCGCTTCCGGGACGCGTCGAGCTTGGCGCTGGTCGCGGCCAGTTCGCGGGAGAGCGCGGCCAGTTCGGCCGTGGCCCCGGTCCGGGGCGCCGCGAACCGGCCCCCGTCGCCGAAGTCGCGTGCCGCGGCGGTCAGTTCGCGGCTCCGGGCGACGACCCAGCGGCCGAGCACGATGGCGGTGGCCAGTGCGACGACGGCAGCCACGGCCACGACCACGGTGACCACCCACAGGTCGTGCCGGGAGAGGAACATCGCCTGGGCGACGGCCAGCGTGCCGGCCAGCATCGTGGTGACCGTGACCGCGGCCACCACGAAAAGGGACACCGCGACCGAACGGTGGCGGACCAGACGCAGGGCGAGCGCACCGACGAGCCCCGCGCCGCCCGCGCCGCCGAGCGCGAAGAGGGCGATGAGCAGGACGTCCGTCATGACACGGCCTCCGTTTCCCCTGTCTCGAAGCGGTATCCGACGCCCCATACGGTCTGGATCAGCCGGGGCTGGGCGGGGTCGTCCTCGATCTTGGCCCGGAGCCGGCGCACGTGGACGGTGACCGTCGACAGGTCTCCGAAGTCCCAGCCCCACACCTCGCGCATCAGCTCATCGCGGCCGTGCGCCCGGCCGGGGTGCGACAGGAAGTGGGCGAGGAGGTCGAACTCCCTGAGAGTCAGAGCCAGTTCACGCCCCTGCTTGGCCGCGCGCCGGGTCGCGGGGTCGAGCACCACATCGCCCGCCCGCAGGACCGGCCGGGACGGGGCGGGGCCCCGCCGTCGGTTCCCGGTGCTGCGGCGCAGGACGGATTCGACCCGCAGGACGAGTTCCCGCGGGCTGAAGGGTTTGGTGACGTAGTCGTCGGCCCCGAGTTCCAGGCCCGCGATCCGGTCGTCCTCGTCACCGAGTGCCGTCAGCATGATCACGGGGACGGGGGCGGTCGCCCGCAGCCGCCGGCACACCTCCAAGCCGTCGAGACCGGGCAGCATCAGGTCGAGGAGCACCAGGTCCGGCCACCGGGCGGCGGCGCGGCGCAGGCCGTCGGGGCCGTCGGGGGCGTGCTCGACGGTGTAGCCGGCCCGAGCGAGGTAGCTGGAGACGACTTCCGCGACCGTCGGGTCGTCTTCGACCACCAGGACGTGGCACGGTTCGGTGTTGCTCATGCGGTCCAGGGTCTCATCAGACCGGTGGTGGCAGCGGGGGCGGATGGGCGACCGAGGGTGATGTCCGCGTTTCGTAAGGACTCGAAGGCCCTTTTGCGCCAAGCGGGTTCCTACGGTGAGACGCGTGACCGTAGATGTCGTACTCCCCTGCCTGAACGAGGCCGCGGCCCTGCCCTGGGTCCTCGCCCGCATCCCGTCCGGCTGGCGGCCGATCGTCGTGGACAACGGATCCACCGACGGCTCCGCCGCCCTCGCCCGCGAGCTCGGCGCGACCGTGGTCGAGGAGGCCCGCCGCGGTTTCGGCGCCGCCTGCCACGCCGGGCTGCTGGCCGCCGAGGCCGACGTGGTCTGCTTCTGCGACTGCGACGCCTCGCTCGACCCCGGCCTCCTCACCGGTTTCGTCCGGGCGGTGTCGGACGGCGAGGCGGACCTGGTACTCGGCCGGCGCCGCCCCCAGGGACCGGGGGCCTGGCCCGTGCACGCCCGGGCCGCGAACCTCGCCCTGTCCCACATGCTGCGCAGGCGCACCGGACTGCGCCTGCGCGACCTCGGACCGATGCGGGCCGCCCGCCGCACGGCCCTGCTCGGACTCGACCTGACCGACCGGCGCAGCGGATATCCGCTCCAGATGGTCGTCCGGGCCGCCGACGCGGGCTGGCGGGTGCGCGAGGTGGACGTCCCGTACCTCCCCCGGTCCGGGAAGTCCAAGGTGACCGGCACCTGGCGGGGCACCTGGCAGGCCGTGCACGACATGCGGCGCGTACTGGCGCAGGCCCCCCGGAAGCCGGCCGCGGACGGTGTCCGATGACCCCGTCCACGGCCTCGTGCACGAGCACGACCGCGACCGCGACCACTTTGCTCGTCATCGCCAAGGAGCCCGCTCCGGGCCGGGTGAAGACCCGGCTGACCCCGCCCTTCACACCGCGGCAGGCGGCAGCGCTGGCCGCGGCCGCCCTGGCCGACACCCTGTCCGCCGTGGCCGCGGTACCCGCCGCGCGGCGCGTCCTCGTACTGGACGGGCGGCCCGGCCCGTGGCTGCCGCCGGGCTTCGAGGTACTGCCGCAGTGCGGGGGCGGCCTGGACGAGCGGCTCGCCGCAGCCTTCGCCGCCTGTACGGGCCCGGCGCTGCTCCTCGGCATGGACACGCCCCAGGTGTCCCCCGCCGTCCTCGCGCCCGCGCTCGCCTGGGACGTGTACGACGCCTGGTTCGGCCCCGCGACCGACGGCGGCTTCTGGGCACTCGGTCTGGCCGAGCCCGATCCGGCCCTGCTGCGCGGGGTACCGATGTCCCAGCCGTGCACGGGTGCCGCGCAGTACGAGCGGCTGCGCGCGGCCGGGCTGCGGATCGGCCGCTTGCCGGAGCTGTGTGACGTGGACACCGCCGAGGACGCGCTGCGGGTGGCCGCCGAGGCGCCGGCCGGACGGTTCGCGATGCTGCACGCCGAGCTGGTGCCCACCACCGGGGCGTGTTCGTGACCGCGCCGACCGCGTGGCGTGCGGACCCCTACAACGACGCGCTCCGGTCCGGCCGGGGGCCGCTGTTCCTGCGGCGCGGGGACGGCTGGCTGCTTCCCCTGGAGGTGGAGCGCTGGTGCGAGGCGCCGGACGGGGCCGACTGGTCCGTGCTGCGGCGCTGCCGGGGCGCCGTACTCGATGTCGGCTGCGGCCCGGGCCGGCTGGTGGCGGCCCTCGCGGCCCGTGGACGCCGGGCGCTCGGCATCGACCTCAGCCCCGAGGCGGTGGCCCGCACCGAACGGACGGGCGGGCCGGCGCTGTGCCGCTCGGTCTTCCACCCCCTGCCCGGGGAAGGCCGCTGGGGCACCGTGCTGCTGATCGACGGGAACATCGGCATCGGCGGTGATCCCGTCGCCCTGCTGCGCCGGATGGAAGAGGTGACGAGCCCCGGCGGGAAGATCATCGCCGAATGCGCCGTCGCCGATGTGGACGAGCGGTGCGAGGTGCGCGTCGACGACGGCCGCGGCGGACTGGGTTCCCCGTTCCAGTGGGCCCGGGTCGGGGCCGACGCCCTGTGCGCGCACGCCGAGCGGACGGGCTGGCGGCCGGCCCACCGGTGGAACGCGGCGGGCCGGCCCTTCGTGGAACTGGTCCGCGCGTCTCCCCCTCTCCCCTTCGGCGGCGTGCAGATCTGACCGGAGTCGGGGCCCGGCCGCACGCCCGGCCGGAGGGCGGTGCCGCGGCCGCCGGCAGGAAGCAGGAAGCAGGAAGCAGGAAGCACACCGTGCCGCATGCCCGGCGGGGCGGTCCGACACCTTACGAAACGCGGACGCTCCGCCCGGCCCGAGGCCGGGGAGGGGTGCGTCCTGCCAGGCTGGCCCGTATGAACCGCCCCCGCCCCACCCACCCGACCCGCGCCGTTCTCACCACAACCGTGCTGCTGGCCGCGCTGGTTGCCGTCCTGGTCCCGACCGTGCGCAAGGACGGCTACTTCGCCGACCCCATCGGCCTGACGTGGTGGTACGCGGCGGCGTGGGCGCTGTTCGCCGCCGCCGTGGTGAGCGTGCGCGGGGCACCGGCCCGGGCCGTCGTCCCGCTCGTCCTGGCGGGTTCGGCCGCCGTCGCCCTCACCGGGCTGGCCGCCGCGCCCCGGACGAGCACCGACTCGTTCCGCTACGCCTGGGACGGGCGGGTCCAGGCCGCCGGGATCTCGCCGTACGACCACACCCCCGCCGATCCGGCGCTCACGGGGCTGCGTGACACCTGGCTGTTCCCCGAGGGCCCGGCCTGTACCGGCCGGCCCGACCTGGCGCCCGTCACGGCGGGGGTGTGCACCCGCATCAACCGCCCGCAGGTGCACACCGTCTATCCGCCGGTCGCCGAGGGGTACTTCCTCCTCGTGCACGCCCTTTCCCCCGACGGCGTACGGCACAAGGCCCTCCAGGCGGGCGGCGTCGCGGTGTCCGTCGGGGTGACGGGCGTACTGCTGCTGATCCTTCGCCGAGGACGGGGAGATCCCCGCCACGCGGCGTACTGGGCTTGGTGTCCTGCGGTACCCGTCGAAGCCGTCAACAACGCCCATGTCGACGCCCTCGCGGTCCTCCTGTCGGTCGCCGCCCTCGGGGTGGTCGGCCGCCGGCGGGTGGCGGGCGGAGTGCTCCTCGGCCTCGCCGTCGCGGCCAAGCTGCTGCCCGCCGTCCTGCTGCCGGGAGTACTGGCCGGGGTCCGCACGTGGCGGCGCGCGGCCGCCGTGCTGCTGCCCACCGCGGCGGCCGTGGGCCTGCTGTACCTGCCGTACGTGCTGACGTCCCGGTCCTCCGTCCTCGGCTACCTGGGCGGATACGCCGAGGAAGAGGGGTACGAGGACGCAGGGGCCCGCGGCCGGTACGCACTGCTGCGGCTGGTGCTCCCGGACGACTGGGCCCTGCCCGCCGCGGCCGTCGTGATGCTCGCCGTGGTCGCGTACGCATGGCGCCGGGGCGACCCCGAACGCCCTTGGAGCGCCGCACTGTTGGTGACGGGCACGGCCTTCCTCCTCATGACTCCCGGCTACTCCTGGTACGCGCTCCTGCTGATCGCCCTCGTGGCCCTCGACGGCCGCTGGGAGTGGCTCGGCGTCGCCGTGGCCGGGGCCGTCGTGTACATCGCCGGGCGCTCCCTCGGCCCGGACACCGGCACCGTCGCGTACGCCCTCGCGGGCGCCGCCGCCTTCGCGGGGTGGCTGCTCCGCCGCGGGGGCCCGGCCCACCCGGGTGCAACCCTGAGGTTGCACCCCGCACAGCGACGTGCAACTCTGTAGTTGCATTCAACGGACCGCAGCGAAGGAGTCTGCTCATGAGCAAGGACCGGATCGAACGCGACATCCTGATCGCGGCATCCCTGGACCGGGTCTGGTCGCTGGTGGCCGAGCCCGGGTTCTGGGTGGCCGACCCGGCGACCCTGACCGGCGCCGCGGCCAGGGAGGGCGAGTCGCTGGTGGCGAAGAACGCCGGGTACGGGGACTTCCCGGTGCGCGTGGAGAAGGTCGAGCCGCAGACCTACCTGGCGTACCGCTGGGCCAGCGCCTTCCCCGGCGAGGAGCTGCGCGAGGACAACAGCACGCTCGTGGAGTTCACCCTGACTCCGGAGGGCGGCAAGACGCGGCTCCGCGTCGTCGAGAGCGGGTTCGCGGCCCTGGCCGGCCCGGAGGACCTGCGCGACAAGGCGCTGCAGGACAACACCGGCGGCTGGCCCCAGGTGCTCGACGCGCTCGGGAAGCGCGCCGAACAGCCGTCCGCGTGAGCGACGGACGTCGCGGCGCCCCCGAGGCGGTCGACGGCGTCCTCGCGGCACTGGCAGACCCGACGCGCCGCCGGCTGCTCGATCTGCTCGCCGCGCAGGGCGAAGCCACCGCCACGACGCTCGCCGAAGGCGTGCCCGTCTCGCGCCAGGCCGTGGTCAAGCACCTCACCGTCCTCGACGCCGCCGGGCTGGTCTCGGGCAGCCGGGTCGGACGCGAGGTGCGGTACGCGGTACGGCCCGCGGCCCTCGACGCGACGGCGCGGTGGATGGCCGCGCTCGCCACCGACTGGGACAGGCGGCTGGCGCACATCAAGCGCGTCGCCGAAGCGGCGGAGCGGGACGCGGGCTGAGGCACCCTCCGCGCGCGGTGGCCGAGGCGCTCGGGGCCGGGCTCCCGGCCCTGAGCGCTCCCCGGACCGGGCTCCCCAGACCGGTGGCGCAGGCGCGGCCCGGCCGGCCGGCCGGCCGAAGGCCTCGACGCCGATCCGCTCCACGCCGCCCTCCCCTCCCCTCCCCGCCGCGCCCGGGGCCCGGGGCCCGGGGTAAGCAGGACATGGGTGGATCTCACCGGCGGCGCCCGGCGTTGTGGGATGGTTGTCGGGTGAACCTGGAGGATCTCGTCCGGCTGCGCCGGGCCCGCGACCTGATGGACCGCGAGTACGCGGAACCGCTCGACGTTCCGGCGCTGGCGCGTTTCGCCCTCATGTCGCCGGGCCATTTCTCCCGCAGCTTCCGCGCGGCCTTCGGGGAAACGCCGTACAGCTACCTGATGACGCGCCGCATCGAGAGGGCCAAGGCGCTGCTCCGGCGGGGTGACCTGACGGTGACGGAGGTCTGCTTCGCGGTCGGCTGTACGTCGCTGGGATCGTTCAGCTCACGGTTCACCGAGCTGGTCGGCGAGAGCCCGAGCGCGTACCGGGCCCGCCCGCACGACGAGGGCGCCGCCGTCCCGGCCTGCATCTCCAAGATCCACACGCGGCCGGTCAGGAACGGGGAAGCGAAGCCCGCCTCCCTTCCCGACAGGGCCTAGAAGTCCCGTGACAGCGACACCGCCGCGGCGGTGACGGTCCGGGTCCGCCGCGACGGCGGAGTGGCACGGTCGGCCGCCGCGCGGTATCGCGCCGGGCGACGCCCGCGGCACGGCGGTCGAGCGCGTGGAAGTACCCCTGGGGGCCCTTGCCCGGACGGCGTAATCTGGTCAGAACGCCACATGTAGCCCGTACGGCGCACACCGTACGGGCTGATCCAGGGAGGCGGCGTGTGACCGATCCGTTCGGTTTCCTCAGGATCCCCCGCAGGCCCGTCCCGGCCCGGCCCGTGGAGGAGCGGCTCGGTGACTGGCACGAGGTCTACGCGGGGCAGGCGCTGCTGCCGCTCGTCTCCGAGCAGGCGGACCGTTGCATGGACTGCGGCATCCCGTTCTGCCACAGCGGCTGCCCCCTCGGGAACCTCATACCCGAGTGGAACGCGTACGCCGCGCACGGCGACTGGCGTGCCGCGTACGAGCGGCTGCACGCGACCAACAACTTCCCCGAGGTCACCGGCCGGCTCTGCCCGGCCCCCTGCGAGGACGCCTGTGTCCTGACGATCAACGCGGATCCGGTGACCATCAAGAACGTCGAGCAGGCGATCGCGGACGAGGGCCTGCGGCGCGGCTACATGGCGCCCATGCCGCCGGAGCGGCAGAGCGGCAAGTCGGTGGCCGTCATCGGCTCGGGGCCTGCCGGACTGGCCGCGGCGCAGCAGCTGACCCGGGCCGGGCACGGCGTCGCCGTCCACGAACGGGCCGACCGGATCGGGGGCCTGCTGCGCTACGGCATCCCCGCGTTCAAGATGGAGAAGGACTGCCTCGACCGCCGGATCGAGCAGATGCGGGCCGAGGGCACCACCTTCGTGACGGGCGCCGAAATCGGCGGCGCGCCCGGCACGTCCGGCGCCGTCGGCGCGGCCGAGCTGCGGGGCCGGTTCGACGCGGTCGTCGTCGCGGTCGGGGCCGAGGAGCGCAGGGAGCTTCCGGTCCCCGGGCGCGAACTGCGCGGCATCCACCAGGCCATGGACTACCTGACCTTCGCGAACCGGGTGCGGGAGGGCGACTACGCCGTGTCCCCCGTCACCGCCGAAGGCAGGCACGTGGTGATCGTCGGAGGCGGCGACACGGGCTCGGACTGCCTCGGCACCGCCCTGCGGCAGGGTGCGCTCTCCGTGGTCCAGCTCGACATCAATCCGGAACCCGGTCCGGGCCGGACCGACGGCGAGCCGTGGCCGGTGTACCCGAAGGTGTACCGGATCTCCCACGCCCACGAAGAGGCCCGCGGGCGCGAGGGCGCCGACCCACGGCTGTTCGCCTGCGCCACCCTGCGCTTCGAGGGGGACTCCGCGGGCCGGGTACGGGCGCTGCACCTGACCGCGGTCGAGCCCCTGGCCCGTACGCCCCTCACCGGCACCGAGCGGGTGATCCCGGCCGGTCTGGTCCTGCTGGCCCTGGGCTTCTCCGGCCCCGAGCGGGCGGGCGGCCTGCGCGAGCAGCTGGGGCTGGAGCTCGACGACCGCGGCAATTTCGCACGCGGCGTGGACTTCGCGGCCGCCGGCGGGCGGGCGCGCGGGGTGTTCGTCGCGGGCGACGCCGGCCGGGGTCAGTCGCTGGTGGTGTGGGCCATCGCCGAGGGCCGGGCGGCGGCCGCCGCGGTGGACCACTACCTGACCGGGTCCACCTCGCTCCCGGCCCCCGTCGCCGCCCACGACCGGCCCATGACGGCCCTGGGACGGCTGCGCTACGGAAAGACCTAGAGCCAGCGCACCTCGCCCGCGCCCAGCGTGATCGCGGCGCGGGGCCGCATGGGCTCGTCGCCCCGGCGGGACAGCAGCACGATCTCGTGGACCTGCGCCGACATGCCGCCCAGGCGGGCATCGCACTCCGGAGCCAGCCGCCGCGGGTCACGGGTGCGTCCGAGTGACAGGTGCGGCGTGAAGCGCGGAAAGCGGCTGCGGCACAGGGGGAACGGCTCCGCCAAGGCGCTCTGGAGCGCAGTCCACGGGGCCAGACCGGCAGCGGCGGGGTCCAGCCATACGGTGGCGTACGCGCGGTGGCGGAAGGCGTGCACTCCGCTGAGGCGGACGGCGAAGGGCTCCCTCTCGGCGGCCGCCGCCGCCAGCAGGGGGGCGGCGGCCTCGAAGTCGGCCTCCGGGACGAAGCCGAAGACCAGGTTCACATGGGGTGGCCAGCGGCGGATCTGGGGGTCGTGTTCGGCTCGGATGCTCTGGATGGGGGGCCAGAGCCCTTCCGGAGGGAGCCACACGACAGCCGTCCGAGGTGTGGGAGCGGCCTCGATGAACGCGGGGGCGCCGGCTCCGCCGCCGGCTGTCGGGGGGACGTTCACATGGTCATGATGCCCTTGGCCACCCCCGCGAGCCGCCGCAACGGCGCGTCGACCCGAGACGTAGGGTCGGCCTTCACGTCTGGAACACCCGGTGTGAGGAGTGCGGATGAACGGCTGGGCCGTCGTGATCGCCGGGAGTGTGATCGTCGGCTACGGGGTGCTCTCGCGGCGTCTGTCGACCACGGTGATCTCGGGGCCGTTGGTGTTCACGCTGTTCGGTCTGGGGATCGGCCCGCTGGGCCTGGACCTGTTGGACCGGGCGCGGGATCCCGAGGTCACGCGGGCTCTGCTGGAGAGCGCACTGGTGCTCACACTGTTCACGGACGCGGCGGGGATCAGGGCCCGGGACCTGCGCCGGGAGGAGTTCCTGCCGCTGCGGCTGCTCGCAGTGGGCCTGCCGGTCACGATGGCTCTGGGGTGGCTCGCGGCCTGGCCCCTGCTGCCCGGTCTGAGTGTGTGGGAGCTGGCGCTGGTCGGCATCATCCTGGCGCCGACGGACGCCGCGCTCGGGAAGCAGGCCGTCTCCGACAAGCGGGTGCCGGCACTGATCCGCGGCGGCCTGACCGTCGAGTCCGGTCTGAACGACGGTCTGGCCCTACCGTTCTTCGTACTGGCGCTGGCGGCGGCGGGCGGGGGCCATGGCGATCCGGGCATTGCCGAGACGTTCTTGCGCGCGCTGCTGCTGAGCGGCGCCATCGGTGCCGCGGCCGGCTGGGCGGGGGCGAGCCTGTTGGGCTGGTCGCTCTTGCGGGGGTGGAGCAGTTCCGAGTGGCGGCAGTTCCTGGCGTTCGCCGTTCCGGCCATCGCGTATGTGCTGTGTGTCATGGCCGAGGGCAGCGGCTTCATCGGCGCCTGGGTCGCCGGCCTGGCCTTCGGCGTCCAGCTGCGCCGGGTGCCCGCCGACCGGAGCCTCCGTACCCGGGGATGGGATCCCGCGCAGAGCACGAGGTTCACCGAACACCTCGGCCTGCTGCTCGCCTCGCTGAGCTTCCTCCTTTTCGGCGCGGTCATCCTGGGGCCGGTACTCCAACACCTGTCGTGGCGCATCGTGGTCTACGCGCTGCTCAGCCTGACCGTCGTCCGGATGCTGCCGGTCGCCCTCGCTCTGCTCGGCACCGGTCTGCGCCCTGCTTCCGTGGCCTACATCGGCTGGTTCGGTCCGCGCGGTCTGGCCTCCCTCGTGTTCGGCCTGCTGGCCTTCGAAGAGCACCTCCCGGGGGGAAGCCTGCTGGGTGACGCCGTAGCCATGACCGTGTGCCTGAGCATCCTTCTTCACGGGGCCACGGCTCCCTTCCTGGGGGACCGCTACAGCAACTGGTTCGCCAGGACACTTCGCGTCGAGCCGGACCTGCGGGAGAACGCACTCGCGCACGACGACGCGCCACGCTGACGGTCCACCGCGGGCGACCGCCTCCGCGCGCACGTCCTGAAACGGCGGCTCGGCCCGCGCGGCCGAGGCGAAACGCGGAAAAGGCCGGTCCGGCGCCGTCGGCGCCGGACCGGCCTCTGCGGCCGTTCCCGGTCAGTCCGTGCCGAACTCCATCGCGGCGCGGTCCAGCATCTCCTCGTCGTCGGACACCTCGCCGCGGGAGGCGATGGCTTCGGCGCCGCCCTCCTGCAGGACGCCGATCAGCCCGGTCGCGGCCGCCTGGGCGGCACCGATGGCGGGATGACCGGTGCCGATCAGGCCGAGCCCGGCGTACTGCTCCAGCTTGGCGCGCGAGTCGGCGATGTCGAGGTTGCGCATGGTGAGCTGGCCGATCCGGTCCACCGGGCCGAACGCCGAGTCCTCGGTGCGCTCCATGGACAGCTTGTCCGGGTGGTAGCTGAACGCCGGGCCCGTGGTGTCGAGGATCGAGTAGTCCTCACCGCGTCGCAGCCGCAGCGTCACCTCGCCGGTGACGGCCGCGCCGACCCAGCGCTGCAGCGACTCGCGCACCATCAGCGCCTGCGGGTCCAGCCAGCGGCCCTCGTACATCAGCCGGCCGAGGCGCCGTCCCTCGTTGTGGTACTGGGCGACGGTGTCCTCGTTGTGGATCGCGTTGACCAGCCGCTCGTACGCGGCGTGCAGCAGGGCCATGCCCGGTGCCTCGTAGATGCCGCGGCTCTTGGCCTCGATGATCCGGTTCTCGATCTGGTCCGACATGCCCATGCCGTGCCGGCCGCCGATGGCGTTCGCCTCCATCACCAGGTCGACGGGCGAGGCGAACTGCTTGCCGTTGACCGTCACCGGGCGGCCCTGGTCGAAGCCGATCGTCACGTCCTCGGCGGCGATCTCGACCGAGGGGTCCCAGAACCGGACGCCCATGATCGGCTCGACGGTCTCGACCCCGGTGTCCAGGTGCTCCAGGGTCTTGGCCTCGTGGGTGGCACCCCAGATGTTGGCGTCGGTGGAGTACGCCTTCTCCGTGCTGTCGCGGTAGGGCAGGTCGTGGGCGAGCAGCCACTCCGACATTTCCTTGCGGCCGCCGAGCTCGGTCACGAAGTCCGCGTCCAGCCAGGGCTTGTAGATCCGCAGGTGCGGGTTGGCGAGCAGGCCGTACCGGTAGAAGCGCTCGATGTCGTTGCCCTTGAAGGTCGAGCCGTCGCCCCAGATCTGTACGTCGTCCTCGAGCATCGCCCGGACCAGGAGGGTGCCCGTGACGGCGCGGCCGAGCGGCGTGGTGTTGAAGTAGGAACGCCCGCCCGAACGGATGTGGAACGCCCCGCAGCTGAGCGCCGCCAGACCCTCCTCGACCAGTGCCGCACGGCAGTCGACCAGGCGCGCGATCTCGGCACCGTAGGTCTTCGCACGGCCGGGCACCGAGGCGATGTCGGGCTCGTCGTACTGACCGATGTCGGCGGTGTAGGTGCAGGGGATGGCGCCCTTGTCGCGCATCCACGCGACCGCGACCGACGTGTCGAGGCCGCCTGAGAAGGCGATGCCGACGCGTTCGCCGGCGGGGAGGGAGGTGAGGACCTTGGACATGGAAAGAGTATGCACCATCGCGCATATCCATGCAACGCCACTCGTCAGTGGCCGATGCGGGCCACCATGAGGGCGATGTCGTCGTCGGCGGCCGCCGGAACGAGGTGGGTGATCAGCGAGTCGCACACCTGGTCCAGCTCCCGCCGACTGTCGGCGAGCAGCCCCATCAGCTCGGCCAGCCGCTCGTCGAGGTCGCGTCCGCGGGCTTCGATCAGTCCGTCGGTGTAGAGCACGAGGACCCCGCCGGCGGGCACGTCGAACTCGGTCGGGGTGAACGCGACGCCCCCGACCCCCAGGGGGACGCCGGGCGGGGTGTCCACGAGCCGGACCGTTCCGTCGGGCAGCGCGAGTACGGGCGGCGGATGTCCGGCCCGGATGACCGTGCAGTGTCCGGTGGCCGGATCGCACACGACGTACAGGAGCGTGGCCAGCATCGGCTCGGCGAGATCGGAGAGGGCCGCCTCCAGCTGGTGCAGCAGCCCGACGGGCGATAGGTCGAGGCGGGCGAGGGCCCGTACGGAGGCGGACAGCCGGCCCATGACCGCGGCCGCGGTGATGCCGTGCCCCATCACGTCGCCGATGATCAGGCCCGCCCTTCCGCCGGCCAGGGGCAGGACGTCGTACCAGTCACCGCCGACCTCGTTGACGTCGCTCGCGGGGAGGTACCGGTGCCTGACCTCGATGCCGGGGGGCGGGGAGATGTGCTGGGGAAGCATGCTGCGCTGGAGGATCACCGCGGTCTCGTGCTCACGGTGGTAGAGCCGGGCGTTGTCCATGCTGAGCGCGGCGCGTGCGGCGAGTTCGGCGGCGAGGGTGACGTCCTCGGAGCCGAAGGGCTCGCTCGGGCGGCTGCGGTAGAAGGTGGCGACGCCGAGCACCGACTCCCTGGCCACGAGGGGTGCCATGAGGAACGAGTGGACACCTACCGCGAGCAGTTCCGCGGGTTTGGCCGAGTGCTGGGCAGCGGGGGCGACGGCCCGTTCGTCGAGGCGGGCGATCAGGAAGGGCTGCCGGCCCGCGAGGGCCTTGGTGTAGGGGGCGGCCGCGGGGAAGACGAGCCTCCCGCCGAGGCGGGCGAGGACATCGGTCACCCGGGACCCGGACAGCGGAGCCTTGCCCAGCCGCCGCAGGACGACCCCGCCGGCCAGCCCCGTACCGGGTTCGTCACCGCGGGCGAGGGCGTCCAGTACGTCCACGGTGACGGTGTCGGCGAGGCGCGGCACGGCCAGCTCGGCGAGTTCCTGCGCGGTGCGCTCCAGGTCCAGGCTGGAGCCGACGCGCATGCTCGCCTCGTTGAGCAGGGCGAGCCTGCGCCGGCCGGCTTCGGCTTCCACATGGTCGCGCTGCTGCTCGGTGATGTCCACGAGCGAGGCGATGACACCGATCGGCATGCCGGCGGGGTCCTCGACCCGCACGTAGGAGCACGACCACATCCGGTCCTGGTCGGGTGCGGTCGGCGTCCGTCCGATACGGCGGCGATCCAGGACCGGCTCCCCGGTCTCCATGACCTGGCGCATCGCCTCCTCCATCTCCGCGGCGTTCACCTCCGGGAGGATCTCGGCCAGGCGGCGTCCCACGTGCGCCGACTCGGGCAGCCCGTTCATGGCTTCGAGCGCGGCGTTGACCTGAAGGAACCGCAGCTGCGTGTCGAGGATGGCGATGCCGACGGGTGAGCGGGCGAACAGGCCGTCCCATACCGCCGAAGCCCCCCGGATGCGGCGGGCCGCGTGGGCATCGGCGGCGAAGACCAGCACCGTGGCCGCGCCGTGCCGGCGGTCGGACACCGGAGAGGCCCAGATCTCCAGCTCCAGCGGGCGCCCGTCGCGGTGCCAGGCGGTCACCGTGCCCATGACGCCGCGTCCGGAGGCCGCGGCCTCCCAGAGCGAGCGCCCGAGACTGCGGTCGGCTCCCGGATGAACCAGGTCGGCGATGTTGCGACCCAGCATCTGCGGCGGGGTGTAGCCCAGCAATTCCTGCGCGACCTGGTTCCAGCGCACGATCGTCCCGTCGGCGCTGGTGGCCACCAGCGCGACCGGCAGCGCACCCAGCCAGCCGCCGGCGGCCTGTGCCGCGCCGCTGATCAGCTCGTCGACCGGGATGTGCTCGTTCATGTGGCACCTGCACCCAACGCCGTGCCGCCCTGGCCCTGCCTGACCGGCCCCGTCCTGCTCGCCCTGCCTTCCCCGGCCGCGGTCGGGGAGGGAGCCGCTCGGGCAGAGCCTGCGGGGATCCGTGTCTCCACGAGTCCATCGTCTGCCGTCCGGCGCGGCGGCGCCTCCCGGCCGGATCCGGAACGATCCGGCGACGACGCTTCGCCGCAAGTACCGGAGGGCGGCTGCGGGCACGCGACGCGAGCCGCCGGGCGTGGACGGCGCGTCCGCCGACCCACGACAACGTTCCTGACGACCGGTCCGGTGCGGGTCGGTGCGGGTCGGTGCGGATCGGTGCGGATCGGTGCGGATCGGTGCGGGTCCGGTTTGGGTCCGGTGCGCCGGCTACGTCTGTTCGCCGAAGTGGTCCAGGAGCTTTTGCTGGAGCTCCTGGAGCACCCGGGTGTGCTGTTTGAGCATCGCGAGGCGCTTCACTGCCGTACCCGCGTACTGCGCGTCCCCCTCGACGTCACTCGATGCCGCGGCGATCAGGTACCCGTTCAGTGCGTCCATGGACGACACCGCGTCGGAATCGTGGCCTCGTCGGACCAGGTACCGGTCCAGGGGGGTGTCATCGTCGGCAACGACGTTCGCGACCGCTGAAGGCTGCCACTCCCCCGCGTTGGCGAGCGAGTGGTGCGTGTCGAACCGCAGGGTGACGGTCTCGCCCTCGGGCACTTCCACGTCGTAACGGCCCTCGTCGTCGGTGAAGACGTGGTCAATGGCCGTCAGATCACCGCGGTACACGCTGACCTTGATCATGAGGATCGGCTCTTCGTCGTGGATCGACCGCACATATCCGAACACCAGAGTCACCTCCCGCCCCTGACACCCCTCACCAGTCTGTCCGAGCCCTACCGATGCCGCCAGTTGCGGCGATCGCGCCGATGCGCCCCGTTGCCGTCCGGATGTCGCCACGGTGAAGCCGCCACGGGACTATCATGTTTTGCATGGAACCCGACGATGCAAGTAAGCGCGTCCCCGGGAGAGCGGAAAGCCAGCTCCGCAAGGGCGTGATCGAGTACTGCGTCCTGGCGTTGCTGCGCGACGGTCCGCTGTACGGAGTGGAACTGCTGCGGGAACTCGGCTCCGTGGAGGCCATGGCCACCAGCCAGGGCACGATCTATCCCCTGCTGTCCCGCCTGCGCCGCGAGGAGCTCGTCGAGACCACCTGGCAGGAATCGCCCAGCGGACCGCCGCGCCGCTACTACGCGCTGACGGCGTCCGGACGATCCGCACTGGCGGAGTTCACGGCCGCCTGGCCGCACTTCCGCAACGCCGTCGACCACTTCCTCACGAAGACACCTGGAGAGCAGTCATGAACGCAGACGCCCATCCGCTCGTCCGGGAGTACCTGGCCACGGTGGAACGCGAGGCAGCGGTACTCCCGGCGGATCGCAGGAACGAACTGCTGGCGGACCTGGTCGAGCACATCGCCGTGTCCGCGGCCGAAGGCTCCGCGCACGACGCCGAGACGATCAGGGCCCTGCTGCAACGGCTCGGCGACCCGCGGACCATCGTGGCGACCGCCCTGCTCGAAGAACCGCCGGCACCCCCGCGAGGCTTCGGCCGACCCGTCGCCGCCGTCCTTCCGCTGACCGCGAGCGCCTTGCTGTGGGTGGCCGCCGCGCCGGTGGCCGCACTGCTGTGGCTCGTGGGCCTGACGCTGCTGTGGAGGGCGCCGTACTGGAGCACCGGGGACAAGCGGATCGCGACGGCTGCCACGGGACTGCTGCCAGCGGCCTGCCTCCTGTGGCTGCTGGGCATCGCCTCACCGGGGAACCTCGGGCCCGCCGAAGTGCTGCTGCTCCTCGTCGCCATGACGGCCGTCCCGGCGTTCATCGCCGGCCGCCTGTTGAGGGCGGCCGGACGCCGACTCGCCTGACGCCGCACGGGCGCCGGGGCGCGTCTGGGAAGTCCCGGCCTTCCGGCGCCCGGCGCTGCCTTCGGGCGCCCGGCGCCGCTTGCGAAGCACGTCCTAGAGCGGCACGCCCTCCCCCGCCGGGAACGCGCCCCCGTGGCCCGGGACGATCACATCGGCCGCCGCCACGACACGGAGGCGGGAGGTGCGCAGCTCGTCCCGGTCCGGGGCCACCGGGTCTTCGGCCGGGCCGTCCGGGCGCCACCAGAGGTCGCCGGCGAAGGCGACCACTCCGTCGGCGGTGCCGGCGAGGAGGGTGATGTCCTCGGGGCTGTGGCCCGGGGTGCGGATCAGGCGCAGGGAGTCGCCGAGTTGATGGCCCTCGGCGTCCCGGTCGGTCCACTGGTCGTTCCGGTACTCCGCCTTGTGGTCGTGGACCCACGCTCGGGGGAACAGGCCCACGTTCATGGTGTTGTCGGGGTGGTGGTGGCTGAGCACGACATCGGTGATGTCCTCCGGTCCCAGACCCAGCTCCGCGAGCGCGCCGAGGATGCGGTCGCGGTGGGCCACCATGCCCGGGTCCACGATCACGTGCCGGTCGCCGTCGGTCACGTACGAGACGGTGGCGGCGACCCCCGGTCCGGTGGAGAGGGTGTAGCCGGTGGTCAGGACGGTGTACACGGCGCTGCGGCCGAGGGGCTCGTCTGTCATGGCTCCAGCTTCGCGCCGCGGACCGCGGGCCACGAGTGGCTCTTCTGCCGGTGATCGCGGGTTTCGTGCCATGTCTCCCCCGGCACGATCGCCCCCTGCGCGGCTGACCCCTTCCACGCCCCCACCCCGTCCCCCGTACCCCGTCTACGGCAGCAGGCGGGCGGCACCGACCCGGTGCAGATGGATGACGATGTCGTACGACTGCCCGAGCGCGATCTCGGTCTCCGGTCCGTAGGGCCCCGGATAGGCGCCGCCGATGCTCCGGGTGGTACGGGCCGTGGCCAGCCAGGTGCGGGCCGCGGGCGTGGCGGTACGCAGGTCCAGCACGTAGTCGCGGTGGCGCACCCTGTCCAGGGTGTGCTCGTTGCTGCCTGCTTTCGCAGGGCCCACGGTGAAGCCCCGCAGCTGCCCGTCGTCGCCGACGGCGTTGAACGAGCCCTGGTCGAAGGTCGAGCCGATGCTCACGTAGTCCTTCCCCAACGTGTCGCGCAGATGGCTCCCTTGCACCTCGGGATAGTGCTTCGGGTCGTGGGTCCGCAGGGCGACGTGCCCGTTGTGGGCCGCAAGCACCACCTTGCTCCCGGTGTGCTTCTGCCACCAGTCGACGTTGTCCGCCATGATCGCGTCCCGGTAGCTCATGGCCTGCGCGCCCTGCTGCCGGTCGTCGAAGTCGAAGGCGTACCCCTTGGCCGTCTGGTCGATGGCGGTGGCGTGCTGCACCGCCCACGTGTACGCCTGGGTGCCGGTCCCCGCGCCCGGCCCCTGCTGCTTCAGCAGTTCCAGGGCGCGCCCGGTCCGGTCCGCGATCAGCTTGCGCTCGGCGAGCGGCCGCTGCGGGTATTCCTCCATGTGGGCTTCGGGCGTGGTCGCGGGCCGCAGGCCGCGGTACAGCTCGGTGAAGCGCGCCTCCAACTCCGGGTGGACCCGGGCCACGTACCCGGTCACCTCGTCGTAGAGTTCCGGCCCGGCGTACCCGAAGTCGTCCCCCATGAACTGCACCGGGTCGTGCGGATGCCGGAGGTTGTAGCCCCGCATCCATCGCAGCAGGTTCAGGTATTCGGCGCTGTTCCAGAAGACGTAGCTGCTCTGGAACTCCTCGCGCATGATCCGCTCCGGATCGCCCTCGCCGTGCAGCACGTAGTCGTTGAGCCGCAGTCCGGTGCTCCAGCTGCCCTCCAGGGCGAAGGTGCGGAAGCCCTTCTCCTCGACGAGGTAGCGGAAGACCCGGTGCTTCATGGCGAGGAATTCGTGCGAGCTGTGGGTGGCTTCGCCCAGGCCCACCACCCGGGCGTCCTTCACCATGCGGCCGACCGGGCGCAGATCGTCCAGGTCCGCCCGGGGGTCGGTGGTGCGCAGGGGGTGTGCGTCGCGTTCCAGGGCCGGCACGGGCGACCGTGCCGAGGAGGCGGGCGCGGTGACGCCCACCGCGCCGAGCGAGAGGAGCAGTACGGCCAGGGCTGCCTTGTTCCGTTTCATGATCCAAGGCTGCCCGCCGCGACGGACGGCGGCCATGGGCCCAGCCCCCGCCCTGAACTGGCGCTGCCCCCACCGGCGCCGCGCCCGCGCTCCGGGCTGCTCACGGACCCGCGGCGGAGCACGGGGTGCGGTGCGGGGTGGCGCCGGTCCCGTGCGCCGTACCGTCCGGGTACGGCGCACAGGGGGGTGGGGCGGGTCTACTTCGGGGTGACCCATACCTGGCGCTTGTTGGTGTTCGCCGTGTAGAGCTGGACCACGGTGCCGTTGGCCGTGGCACCTCCGGTCACGTCGAGGACCTTGCCCGACGCCACGTGGACGATCTGGCCCTTGGCGTTGACGGACCAGCGCTGCGCCGCGCTGCCGTTGCAGTCGTAGAGGCTGATCTTGTTGCCGTTGGTGCTCGCGTTGCGCGCGTTGTCCAGGCACTTGCCGAACGCACGGAACGTGCCGTCCTTGCCCAGGATCCACGACTGCGCCGCGGAGCCGTTGCACGTGTAGAGCTGGATCTGCGTGCCGTTGGCCGCCTTTCCGCCCTTGACGTCGAGGCACTTGCCGCCGAGCCCGCTCACCTTGCCCTGCGGGGACAGCGCGGCGCCCGCACCAGCCGCGAGGAGGCGCAGACCCTGTACGTCGAACTGCTGCACGTAGGTGCCCGCCCGCTTGTCCTGGTAGGCGTACGTGGGTGAGCACATGACCGGGAACTGGCCGGAGTCGGTGCCCTTGACGCAGTCGCTCTTGGTCAGGCTGCGGTTGGCGTGCGTCAGGCCCAGGGTGTGTCCGAGTTCGTGACTGACGTGGTTGCGCATGTACGTCTCGCCCATGGCGGCGGTGGGCTTGCCGGCCGGGGTGAAGAACTCGTCGTCTATGTAGGCGTGTCCGCTGGTGACGGTGTCGGCCAAGGAGGAGGCGGTGAAGCCGCAGCTGAGGTTCGCGCTGCCCGATCCGTCGCGGACCACCTTCCAGCCGGTGCTGCCCATGCTGCCTTCCCCGGCGGGCGGGACGCACGGGCGGTGCAGCACCCCGATGACCACTTCGCCCCTGGGTCTGACGTAGTCCCAGCCGACCGGCTTCGTGTCGACGGAGACCGGCAGGTTCGTGATGCGCCGCAGGTCCGCGGCGGAGGCCTGCACGTACGGGGCCAGCCAGTCCGCGGACTTCTGGTCGTAGAACTTGATCGTGTAGCCGGTCTGCAGCCACTTGGTCGCGCCGCTCAGCTTCCACCCTTCGCCGTGCGGCGGTGCGGGGGCCGCGGCCGCGGCCGCGGCCGACCTCGCCGCGGACCGGGGCGCTTGCGCACCGAGCGACATGACGCCGTCCTTGAAGGCCGTGGTGTCGCTGCCGTAGGTGGCGGAGTCCTCCGCGTGCGAGTCGGGGGCTTCCGTTCGGGGGTCGGGTGCCTCCGTGGCCGGCGGGGCCGACTCGGAGCCCGCCGCCTCCGGAGCGGTGTTCTCCGTGCTCCCGGTTTTCCCGGTGTCTTCGGTACCGAACGCGCTGGAGGGGAGTTGCAGAGTTCCCACGATCGCCGCCGCGGCCGCCGCGGCAACGATGGATATCCGGTGCTTGCCTGTCAATCGCACGTGCTCGTTGCCTCTCATCACGATTCACTTCCCGCCGGCCCGGCGCTGGCACGGGCGGCGGAAATCGATCCGATGATAGGCCAGTACGCCAAAGGCGCACGCAGTCAGCCGAGTTGGCGGCCTCCCCGGCCTCGGCCCGGTCAGGCAGGGCCGCTGCCGAGGCCGTGGCGTCCTGCGCCCGAAGCGAACCGGGCGGCCCCGGTGACGGCTTCCGCGGCGAGCGAGACGGTGCCGTGCCCGAACTCGTTGACGAGGGCGGCGCTCTCGCCGAGCCCTTCCTGTTCGAGGACCGACATCCGGTCGTGGCGCATGCAGGTCTGCGGGAACCGCGCCAGATGCGCCGCGAGTTCCTGGGCCTTCGCCAGCGCCTCTCCGGTGGGGACCACGCGGTTGGCGAGGCCGATGTGCAGCGCCTCGGCGGCATCGACCGCCCTGCCGGTGAGGATCATGTCCATCGCCCTGCTCGTACCGATCAGGCGGGGCAGCCGTACCGTTCCGCCGTCGATCAGCGGTACGCCCCAGCGGCGACAGAACACTCCGAACACCGCGCTCTCGTCCGCCACCCGGAGGTCGGCCCAGAGCGCCAGTTCCAGACCGCCGGCCACCGCGTGTCCGCTGACGGCGGCGATGACCGGCTTGGAGAGCCGCATCCGGGAGACGCCCATGGGGCCGTCGCCGTCCGCGGCGACCCGGTTGCCCCTGCCGTCGCTGATGGCCTTCAGGTCGGCGCCGGCGCAGAAGGTCCCTCCCTCACCGTGGAGGACGGCCACGGCGGCTTCCGGGTCGGCGTCGAACGCCCGGAACGCATCGGCCAGCGCGGTCGCGGTGGCCCGGTCCACGGCGTTGCGGACATGGGGCCGGTTCAGGCTGATCGTCGTCACCGCGCCCCGACGTCGGACGCGTACGGGCTCGGAGGTCGGGTCGTACTCGGATGCCATGGGGCGGGTGTCTCCTGGCTCGCGGTGGGCGGACGGGGTGGCGGCCGCACCTCCGCCCGCCAGGGGTCGACCCTTGCCGGCGGAGGGGGCGGGGAGACGACCGTATGCGGTGAAGCCCGGCGACCGGTAGAGGCGCTGCGTCGATGAGGGCGGGCCCGTCGGTCAAGCCCCTGGTCGCGGCCGGATACATGGCCGCATTCATGGCCGGATTCATGGCCGCGCCCGGAACCCGGCCGGCCCGGGGCCGGGCCGGAGTCTCGCTGCACCAGGAGGCGTTCGACGCTTTCGTCGGACAAGAACTCCGCGGGCGAGGCGACCCCCGCCCCGCCGCCACCCTGGCGAACCCGTCCATGGCCGGGCGGCTGCGCGACACCGCACCGAGCAGCCGCTGCATCTGTGGTGGTGGCGGGTCCAGCGAGGCGAGTTGGGCGGTGAACGCTCCATGGAGCCGGTGCCCCCAGGAGCGCGCGGGCGGTCCTCCGGCCGGCGTCACGGCAGCCGGCGTCACGGCGCGGTGAGGAGCCCGGGGAGTTCGCGCATGTCGTGGAAGACCGTGGTGCCGGGCCCTTCGAGCCGCTCCGCGGGGGTCAGACCTCCCGCGTAGCCGAAGGCGCGCATTCCGGCGGCACGCGCGGCCCGTACTCCCGGGCGGCTGTCCTCGACCACCGCGCACGCGGAAGGGTCGACGTCCATCTGCCGGGCGGCGTACAGGAAGAGGTCCGGGGCCGGTTTGCCCTGCGAGACCTCCGTGGCGCTGTAGATACGGCCGGCGAAGCGTGCGTAGAGACCGGTCCGCCCGAGGGTGTGGCGCATCTTGTCGTGCGAACCGCTGGACGCGACGCAGGTGGGCAGCGTGATCGCGTCGAGTGCCTCGGGCAGCCCCTCCACCGGCGACAGTTCCGCGTCGACCGCCTCCCGGTGGAGTTCCACGAACCGGTCCGTCCAGGTCACGGCTGTTTCCCGGCCGAGCCGGGCGGCCACCTGCTCGGCGACGGACGCGTTGGAACGGCCGATGAACCGGTCGATGACCTCATCCTCGGTGATCGGCCAGCCCAGTTCCGCTCCCAAGGCCACCTGGACGCGCGCGGCGATGCGTTCGCTGTCGACCAGCACTCCGTCGCAGTCGAATATCACGAGCTCTATGGGCTTGATCATCTCCGCAGCGTAGGCGGTGCAGCGGGGAACGCACCATGAGGTGCCTCAGAGCCACTGCGGGACGGCCGCCGTGTCCCAGAGGCGGCTCAGGTGCGCGTGCAGGACGTCCTGGGCCTCCTGCGGGGTGAGGTGGCCGATGAGGACGTGCGCGGTGAGGCCGTCCGCGAGCGCGAGGACGGTGCGGGCCTCCCGCCGGGCGTCGAGGGGCGCGGCGCGGGCCGCGCCCTCGCACGCTTCGGAGACGAGACCGGTGAACGCTTCCTGCAGGGCGGCGTAGTTCGCCTTCAGCGTCGCGGCGAGCGCGGTGCTGACGGCCGCCTGCGCGACGAAGGCGAGCCAGACCCTGGCCTCGGCGCGGTGCTCTTCCCCCAGCAGTGCGACCTCGGTGGCCGCGTGGCCCAGGGCCGAGGCGGCCGACTGGGCCGGGCTCCTGACGAGGCGGGCCTGGACACGCTCGCCGATCCGCTCGCCGATGGACCCGAGGGCGAAGACGAGCATCTCCTCCTTGGTGCGGAAGCACCGCTGGACGGCGCCCATCGACACCTGCGCGCGGGCGGCGACGTCGCGCAGGGTCACGCCTTCCAGTCCGCGTTCGTCTGCGAGATGGCACACGGCCTCGGCAATGAGGCGTCGCCGGCCCTCGTGGTCCACCTGCTTGGGCATGCCCCGTCGCCTCCCTGCTCCACCGCGGTCGTGCGGCTCACTCTATTCGATGCGAGCGCATCGGATCCCGGGTTATTGTTCCGATGCGAGTGCATCGGAACGATCGGACGGGGAGAGTGCGGGTCATGCAGGAGGGTTTGTGGCAGAGGCCGGCCACCGCGCAGGCGGAGGCGGTACGGAACGGAGAGGTGTCGGCCACCGAACTGGTGGAGAGCCACCTGGAGCGCATCGCCGCGGTCAACCCGCGGGTGAACGCGGTCACGCAGCTCCTGGCGCAGAGGGCGCGCGAGGCCGCGGCGGACACCGACCGCAGGCGGGCCGCCGGTGAGGTGTTGGGGCCGCTCGCGGGCGTGCCGTTCACGGTGAAGGAGACCACCGCGGTCGAAGGCGTGCCGACCACGTTCGGCGTGACGCGCTTCCGCGACCTGGTCGCGGCGGCGGACGCGCCCCCAGTGGCCCGACTGCGCGCCGCGGGGGCCATCGCGATCGGGCACAGCAACGTACCGACCCTGATCCTGGCCGGGATGCACACGCGCAGCGAGCTGTTCGGCGACACGGCCAACCCCTGGGACCCGGCCCGGACGCCGGGCGGCAGCAGCGGGGGCGACGCGGCGGCCGTCGCCACGGGTATGGCGGCGCTCGGCCTCGGCAACGACTCCGGTGGCTCGATCCGCGTCCCGGCCCAGTTCTGCGGAATCGCGGGGCTGAAGCCGACCACCGGGCGCTTCCCGGCCGATCACCGCCTGCTCGGCCCGGACGACCCCGGACCGGCATCCCAGATGCTCGTCACCGACGGCCCGTTGGCCCGGACCGTGGGCGATCTGAGGCTGGCGTACGAGGTGTTGGCGGGGACCGATCCGCGTGACCCGCGGGCCGTACCGGTGCCCGCGTACGGCGAACCGCTCCGCGGAGCGGTGAAGGTCGCGGTCGTGGCGGACCCCGGCGGGCGCGGAGTCCATCCCGCGGTGCGCGCGGCCGTCGAGACCGCGGCCGGGGCACTTCGCGCCGCGGGCTACGACGTGCGCGAGGTGGCGGACGTGCCGAGGCTGGACGAGGCCCTGGACGCGTACGGGCGGATCACGATGACGGAGTTCGCCCCCACCTGGCCGGCTGTGCGCGAGTTGCTCGGCGAGGGCGGGCGACGCTACATCGAGATGGCGATGGAGCAGACCCCGCCCGCGAGCGCGGACGAGCTGATGAAGCTGATGGGCACCTGGATGAACATCCGCCGCTCATGGGCCGAGTTCCTGCACGAGTACCCCCTTCTGCTCGGCCCGTCCTTCACCGAGCCGCCGGTCGAGCCGGGGCTGGAATCGCGCGACAGGGCGGGGCGGGACCGGGTCGCTTCGGGAATGCGGCTGTGCACGGTGACCAGCTTCGTGGGCGTGCCCGCCGTGGCCGTACCGACGGGGACGGCGGGCGGGCTCCCCTGTGGGGTGCAGATCGTCGGACGCGCCTTCCGGGAGGACCTGTGCCTGGACGCGGCACAGGCGGTCGAGGACCGGCTCGGGGTCCTCACACCGGTCGACCCGCGCGGGCCCGGTCCGGCGGACTGAGCCCGCCGGCCGCCGAGGGCGCGGACTCCCGCGCCCTCCCCGCGCCGCCGCCCCCTCCCCCGCACTCCGCACGCTCTCGGCTCCCCCGTCACTCCGGGTGCGCGCGGCCCGCGTCAGGCGCCGTCCCGGCCCTCCGACGGCAGGCCCTCGAACGCCGCCAGGGCGGCTTCCTGTGCGTGGAGTTCACCGGACAGCAGGCCGTTGTCGCCCAGCCAGACCTCGTCCTCCAGCGCGTCCATCTCCGCCTCGTACGGGTGGTCTTCGTGCGGGCAGGCCCGGCCGCCCAGCCCCTTCGCCGCGGCGCGCAGGGCGTCGAGGGCGGCGCGCTCGGCGTCCCGCCCCCCGCGCCCGGCGTCCCGCCCCGGTCGCCGGGCGAGGTGGCCCGACATGGCCAGCAGCCCGGAGACCCACAGGTGAGCCCGTTCCCCACCCGGGTCGGCGGCGAGCCTGCGGGCGCAGTCCAGCACGAAGGGGTCCGCCTCGTCCGCGGGGGACGTGTCACGGATGCACTGCCAGGCGTCGGCGAGCCGGTCGACAGTGAGGTCGGTAATGTCAATCACGACCGACACGACGAGAACCGTCCCCCTCGCGGTTCCCGCTCCCCGGTTCCGGACGCGCCGCAGCCGGAGTCAGAGACGGAGCCGGAGCCGGAGCCCAATGAAGTGTTCACATCAACTCCACCCCGGGATGGCCGTGCGCTGGGGCACCGGTTACGGGGCGTGCCGACGGTGGTCACGATCCGTTCCCGACGTGAAGGAGCCGCTCCGTGCCCCTCTCCCGCATCCGCCGGTCGGGCGTGCTCGCCGGCACCATCGCCCTCGCGGCGCTCGCCGCGACCGTGCCCGCGCAGGCCCACGCCTCTCGCACCTCCCCGTTGCCGGCGGTCACGGCGCGGGCCGAGACCGCCGCCCTGTACGACGACGAGGCGGGCGGCAACGCGAACGCCGACGACCCGGCGATCTGGCGCAACGCGGCGGACCCCGGCCGCAGCCTCGTCGTGGCCACGGCCAAGGAGGGCGGACTGCGCGTCTACGACCTCGACGCCCGGCAGGTCCAGGCCGTCCCCGCGCCGAGCGGCCCGGCACCCGGCGACGCACCCGGCCGCTTCAACAACGTGGACCTCGTTCACGGGATGCGGCTGTCGACGGGCCGCGCCGACCTGGCCGTGACCAGCGACCGCGGAAACGACCGGCTTCGCTTCTACCGCATCAACCCCTCCCGCCCCGGCGGGCCGCTCACCGACGTCACCGATCCGGCGGTCCGGCCGGTCTTCTCAGCCGACCAGCACGAGGTCAACGAGCAGCGGACGGCCTACGGCCTCGCCACCTGGACCGACCGGGCCACCGGCCGCGCCTACGCCCTCGTCAGCCGCCGCGAGAGCACCACCATCGCCCTGCTCGAACTCGTGGCCACCGGCTCCGGCACCGTCGACTACCGCAGGATCCGCACCCTCGACCTGCCGTCCTCCTTCCGCCTGCCGGACGGCACTTCCTGGTCCCCGTGCGCGGAACCCGGCGAACTGCCCCAGGTCGAAGGCATGGTGGTCGACCCGGCCGACGGCACGCTCTACGCGGGCCAGGAGGACGTCGGCATCTGGCGCATGCGCGCCGACCTCACGGCGGCCCCGCAACTGGTCGACAAGGTCCGCGAGTACGGAAGGCCCGGCACCTACGACGAGGCGACCGAGGAGTGCACGCCGGGGCCCGACCCCGGCTTCGGCGGCCGCCGGCTCGCGGCCGACGTCGAAGGGCTCACCCTGATCACGCAGCCCGACGGCGACGGTTACCTGCTCGCGTCGAGCCAGGGCGACGACACCTTTGCCGCCTACGACCGTGAGACCGGCGAGGGCAACGAGTACGAGGGTGGCTTCCGCGTCACCGCGTCCGGCGCTCTGGACGGCTCCGAGGAGTGCGACGGCGCCGCGGCGCTCAACGCCCCCCTCGGGAGCAAGTACCCCAAGGGCCTCCTCGTCGTCCAGGACGGCCACGAGACGCCGCTGGCCACGGAACGCACCGCCACCGGCTTCAAGTTCGTGGACCTCGGCAAGGTCCTGGAAGCCCTCGACGACTGAGGGCCGCGGCGTACCGCCGCCCCGGGCCGCTGGCGCCTCGGCAGAGGCGTCAGCGGGGAATCCGGCGGAGGATTCGGCCGGGGATCAGGAGACGCGCTTCAGCTGCCACGCGTTGTTGTTGAAGCTGGGGTTCGACGAGTAGACGCAGCTGCTGCTGTAGTACGAGCTCGTCTGGACCCAGCCGGCGGGCTGGTAGGTGGACGCGCAGGCCTGGACCACGGTGCCGACGGGAAGCCCGGTGAGCTGCTTTATCTGCTTGATGTTCGGGCTGAAGCTCTGCGTGCCGCAGCTGCTGCTGTAGCCCCAGCTGACGTCGACGTAGCCGGTCGGGGTGAGGACGCTCGCGCACGAGGTCGTGACGTCCCCGGGAGCGGCGTGGGCGGGCGCGGCGTTCAGGGCGAACATCGCCGCCGCGCCGGCCAGGGCCAGGGAGGTCGTGCGAAGACGAGTCATGATGGTGGCTCCTTGAGATCACGGGCGGCCGGTCGGGCCGCGAAGCCCATTACTACGGGTGCATGATCAGTTACGGATAGCCGGTTTCGAGCCGAAAGCCGGTTTCGGGTTCCGGCCGGGCGCGGTCAGGCCACCGCCTCGGCGAGCGGACGGCGTCCGGCCAGGGCGGCGAGGGACGCCGCGCGGGGCCGTGTCCCGTACGGCGCGGGCGGGCGGCGAGCCGCACCGTCCAGGCGCGGGTGGCGAGACCGGCCACAGGTCCCGGGCAGGCCCCCCCCCCGGGACCCGGTGACCGGACCGGGCGGCGTTCCGGCACCAGACCGGCGCGGCCGGGGCGAGCAGCAGTGCGGCGCCCGGGCCGACCGGCCCGGCCCCCACCACCGCGACATCCGCGTCGACCGCCGTACCGGCGCTTCAGGCCCGGTCGTCCCGGGGCGGTGCGGTGATCCGGCGTACGGACTCCACCACCGCCGCCCGGTGGCGGGCGAGCCGGCCGGGCGCCCAGGCGGCGCCCGGCCCGTCGGCCGCCGGACCGCCCACCGCGCCGAACCACGCCTGGGACAGGGCCATCACCAGCGTCAGCACATCGGCGGCGTCCATCCCGGCGTCGATCCGCCCCGCCTCCTGCGCCCGCCCCACTGCCTCGATCTTGCCCTGGTAGGACGCCGCCGTCGCGTCCGTGTTCCCCGGACGCTCCAGCTGCTTCCACAGCACCAGCCGCATCAGCGACGGCCGCTCGACGAGGTGGTCGAAGACGGCGCCCGCATAGCCGGGCAGGTCGTCGGCGTCGAACGGTACGGACTCCGAGCCCGCCTCCAGGGCCTGCTGGAGCACGGCGTCGAAGAGCTGCTCCTTGTTGCCGTAGTAGACGTAGATGAGCCGCTTGTTCGCCTGCGCGGCCTCGGCGATGCGGTCGACCCGCGCACCGGCGATGCCGTACGCGGCGAACTCGGAGAAGGCCGCGTCGAGCAGCCGGGCCTTGGTCGCGCTGGAATCCCGTGCCATGCCTCCCAGCCTAGCAAGTAACTATCTGGTTATTGACATCGACGGAGGCGCGGTGCAAGCTCTATCTATCCAGTTAGTTACTTACTAGGGAGACACCGATGGACATCCGCGCACTGGGCAGCCAGGGACTGAAGGTCGGCGCCGAAGGACTGGGCCTGATGGGCATGAGCGCCCACTACGGGGCCACGGACGAGACCGAGTCCCTCGCCACCATCGACCGCGCCCTGGAGCTGGGCGTCACACTGCTCGACACGGCCGAGGGCTACGGCCCCTTCCACAACGAACGGCTCCTCGGCAAGGCTCTGGCCGGCCGCCGCGAAGCCGCCGTGATCGCGACGAAGACCGGCATCGAGTTCACCGACGAAGGCGCCCTCCGCGGCCACAACGCCACCCCCGAGTACATCCGCCGCTCGGCCGACCGCTCCCTGCGCCACCTGGGCACCGACCACATCGACCTCTACTATCTGCACCGCATCGACCCGGACGTGCCCGTCGAGGAGAGCGTGGGCGCCCTGGCCGAGCTCGTCGCCGCCGGAAAGGTCCGCCACATCGGCCTGTGCGAGGCCGCGCCCGCCACCATCGCCCGCGCCCACGCCGTCCACCCGCTGGCCGCCGTACAGACCGAGTACAGCCTCTTCGAGCGCGGCATCGAGCACGACGGCGTCCTCGACACCCTGCGCGAGCTCGGCATCGGGCTCGTCGCCTACTCCCCGCTCGGCCGGGGGTTCCTCTCCGGCGCCATCACCGGCCCGGACGACTTCGCCGCCGACGACTTCCGCCGCACCGACCCGCGCTTCCAGGGCGAGAACTTCCACCGCAACCTGGCCGTCGTCGAGCAGGTGCGCCGGCTCGCCGCCGAGAAGGGCGTCACGCCCTCACAGCTCGCCCTGGCCTGGACCCTGCGCCAGGGCGCGGTGCCCATCCCGGGCACCAAGCGGCGCCGCTACCTGGAGGAGAACATCGCCGCTGCCGCCGTGACGATCAGCGACGCGGACCTGGCCGCCATCGACGCCGTGGCCCCGCACGGCGTGGCCTCGGGCGACCGCTACGCCCCCGAGCTGATGAAGTCGCTGAACGGCTGACGGCCACGGCAACCGGGGCGGACACGGGTGCGCCCCGGGCGGGTGGCCGCGGGGCTCGCCGACAGCCCGGCAGAACCCGGAGGATTGGGGGAAGGCCAAAAAGCCGGCCGGGCCGCCGGCCGCCGAGACCGGCCGAGACCGGCCGAGACCGGCCGAGACCGGCCGAGACCGGCCGAGACCGGCCGTCTCAAGCGGTTCCTCGACCACGCCTGCGCCGAGTTGATGGCCCGTCAGGTTGCCTCCGGGCAGCCCGCGGTCCACGCGCCGGCCCCACCCTGATCGCGGGGCCCGGCCGACCGCGCCGGCTCAGCGGCCGCCGCGGTGGTCGTAGACCGAGAGGGACAACGCCTTCATCGCCGCCCGGGCGCGGTCGGCGTCCAGGCCCTGGTCGACGGCTTCCAGAGCGGCGGCCGCCGACACCCGTACGGCCAGGGGCAGGCCGTCGTGGGCGGCGACCCGGTAGGCGACGGTGCGGCGGGCATCCCGTTCCGCCTCGGTCACACCCTCCGGAGTGAGGGGGAAGACCGCGGACTGGTAGGTCGCGATGCTCACGAGGACCGCGTCGGCGATCCCCTCCGCGTACCCGTCGACCTGCGCGCCCGCACGCTCGGGCCGGAAGAACTCCCTCACGTGGCGGCGGGAGAGGAACGATCCGATCCCCGCCCCCAGGCCGGCCGCTCCACCGGCGGCCAGGGCCGTCATCCGGCCGCCCAGGAGAAGACCGAAGCAGGCTCCGCCGACCGCCCCGCACGTCACCAGGACGAAGGTGATCATCAGGTGCAGGCGGGCGGCGATCGTGGACGTCATGCCGAGCAGTATGCACAGCGGCCGGAGAGGCACTTGGCGGCCGTCGGGCCGAAGCGGGCCGCGTGCGCGCGATTTGCCTGATGGCCCCACCCCTACGGGATGGCTGTACTACTTTCTTCTCGTGGACCAGTTGATCACCGAAGACCCGCTCCGCATAGGCCCGTACCGCCTGATCGCCCGGCTGGGCGCCGGCGGCATGGGCCTGGTCTATCTGGGTCGCTCCGAGGGCGGCCGCACCGTGGCCGTCAAGGTCGTGCAGGCCGAGTACGCCGGGCACCCGGAGTTCCGCCGGCGCTTCGCCCGGGAAGTGGCCGCCGCACGGCGGGTGGGCGGGATGTGGACCGCGGCCGTACTCGACGCCGACCCGGACGCCGCCGTGCCCTGGGTGGCGACCCAGTACATTCCGGGGCCCGATCTGCAGACCGTGGTCGCCCAGGACTTCGGGCCGTTGCCCGAGCACTCGGTCCACATGCTCGCCAACCGCCTCGCCGTCGCCCTGCAGGCCGTGCACGAGGCGGGCCTGATCCATCGCGACCTCAAACCGTCCAACGTCCTCGTCACCGTCGACGGCCCCCGCGTCATCGACTTCGGCATCGCACGGGCGATGGACAGCCTTGCCGGGGACAGCCTGCACACCCACACCGGCATGCTGATCGGTTCCCCCGGCTTCATGTCGCCGGAACAGGTCCGTGGCCTTGAACTCACCCCCGCCAGCGACGTCTTCTGCCTGGGCGCCGTCCTCGTCTACGCCGCCACCGGGCGCCTCCTGTTCGGCGCCAAGGACACCGGCCTGAACGCCCACCTCTTCAGGATCGCCGAGGAGGAGGCCGACCTCACCGGCGTACCGGAGTCGCTGGTCGACCTCGTGCGCGCATGTCTGCACAAGGACCCGGCGCGGCGGCCCACGCCCCGGCAGGTGGCCGCGCGCACGACGACGGATCAGGCGGCGGATCAGGCGACGGAGTGGCTGCCGGGCGCGGTACTGGCGCAACTCGGCCGCCATGCAGCCCAGTTGCTGGACTACGCCCCCGACCCCGCAGCACCCGCCGAAGCCCCCGCCCAGGCACCCACCGCGCAGCCGGACCCCCGCGTCCCGCCGCCGCGGCCCCAGGACCTGTCCCCGGCGCAGCCGCCGCCCCCGCCGCCGGCGTACGCCCCGACGGCCCCGGCGCACGCCGGCCCCGGTCAGGGATTCGGACCGCCCCCGGCCCCCTGGTCCGCGCCCCCGCACCCCCGGCGCTGGTGGGGCCTGGCGGTCATCGCGCTGGCGCAGCTGATGGTGCTGCTCGACGCGACGACCTTCAGCATGGCGGTGCCGGTCGTGCAGGCCGACCTGAAACTCCAATCCGGTGATCTGGCCACGATGTTCAAGGTGTACGCGCTCGCCTTCGGCGGCGTACTGCTGCTGGGCGGGTACGTCGCGGACCTCGTGGGGCGCAAGCTCGTCTTCGTCATCGGCCTCGCCGGATGCGCGGCGGCCTCCGCACTCGGCGGCTCGGCCGGCGATTCCGGCATGCTCGTCTGGGCCCGCGCCCTGCAGGGCCTGTCCGGCGCGCTGCTGACACCGTCCGCGCTGGCGCTGGTGGCCACCGGCTTCACCGACCCGAGGGAACGCGGCAGGGCCTTCGGGGTCTTCGCCGCGATCACCGGCGGCGGAACGGCACTCGGTCTGCTCACAGGGGGCTGGCTCATCGGGTTCCTGAGCTGGCGGGTGGCCCTGTACGGCTCCGTCCCGCTCGCCGTGATCGCCCTGACCGGCGCGCTCGGCCTGGTCCACGACCGGCTGGGCACCACCGCGGCCCGCTTCGACGGGCTCGGTCTGCTGCTCGGCACCGGTGGACTCGCCGCCCTCACCTACGGCCTCACCGAAGTCGACGGCCTCCGCTGGACGGACCCCGTGGTCCTGGTCCTGTTGGCGGCGGGCGTCGCCCTGCTCGTGGCCTTGCTCTGGTGGCAGACCAGGACGGCGGGCCGGAACCCTGCGCCGTACGGGGTCAGGGGCCGCGACCGCGTCGGCTGCGTCCTCGTCATGTTCCTGGCCGGCGCCGCCGTCCCGGCCTCGTACCCGTCCATGACCTTCTACCTGCAGAGCGTCCTCGGCTACACCCCTGCCATGACCGGGGTGGCCTTCCTGCCCCTGGTCACCACGATCGTCATCGGCTCCACCCAGGTGTCCGCCCGCCTGCAGCACCGCGTCGCACCCCGCGTCCTGATCGTGGCGGGCCTGGTGACCACGGCGCTCGGACTGCTGCTCCTGACCGGTCTCACCGTCGACGGCGCCAACGTGGTCGGCGTACTGCCCGGCATGCTCCTCATGGGCTTCGGCGTCGGCGTGGCCTTCATGCCGGTCCTCGCCGTCGCGACCGCTGTCGCCCCGCAGCACGCCGGGGCCGCCTCGGCGACCGTCACCGTGGCCCAGTACGTGGGCGGGGTGATCGGCGGCGCGCTGCTCAGCACCGTCGTCGTCAGCCGCCTGCGCAGTTCGTCATGGCCGTCCGGGCCGGTCAACGGAGCACTGCTGGGCGGCTATACCGCCACTCTCTGGTGGGCGGTCGGCAGCATGCTGGTCGCGGGTCTGATCGCCGGGCTGCTGGTCACGGCCAAGGCGCCCGGAGGCGACGTGGTGGCGGTGCACCCGGCAGGCCGGTGAGCCGTCGGCCGGCCGGTGGCGGGGTGACCGTCAGCGTGTGGGGCGCCTGCGTGAGCGGCGTGGGCAGGCGCAGCGGTGTGCGGCCCGGGGTGAGGGAGCCGAGGACCCGGGGGCCCGCCGCGCCCGTGCACCGCGCCGCCGTGCCCGGCAGTCCGTGCAGGGTGAGGTAGCCCAGCACGGCGAAGGCGTACGCCTCCTTGGCGGCGCTGGGCAGCCCGACCGCGTCCGAGGTGCGCAGCCGTACCTCGGTGCCGAGTTCCTGCCGGAGCTCCGCCATCAGAACGGGGTTGCGGGTGCCGCCTCCGGAGGCGAGCACCTCGGTGACGCCGTACGGGCGCAGGGCGTCGGCGACGGTGCGGGCGGTGAGCCGGGTGAGGGTGGCCAGGACATCGGTGGCCGGGAGCGGGCCGACCGCGTCCAGGGCCGTACGCAGGTAGCCGGAGTGGAACAGTTCCCGCCCGGTGGTCTTGGGCGCGGGCCGGCCGTAGTAGGGCTCGGCGAGCAGGCGGTCGAGCAGCGGCCCGTGCACGGTGCCGCAGGCCGCCAAGTGGCCGTCGGTGTCGCGGTCGAGGCGCCCGGCGGTGAAGTGGCGGGCGGCGGCGTCGAGAAGGGCGTTGCCGGGCCCGGAGTCGAAGGCCGCCGGGGTACCGTCCGAGGTGAGGACGGTGGCGTTGGCGATGCCGCCGACGTTCAGCGCGGCCGGTACGCCGGGGTGGCCGCGGAGCAGCATGCGGTCGATCAGGCCGATCAGGGGCGCGCCCTGCCCGCCTGCGGCGACGTCCCGGGTCCGGAAGCCGGAGACGACGGGGCGTCCGGTGGTCTCCGCGATCCACGCGGGTTCGCCGAGCTGGAGGGTGCCGTGCACGAGGCCGCCGTCCGCCCAGTGGAAGACGGTTTGGCCGTGCGAGGCGATCAGGTCCGCCCGGCCCGCGCAGAGTTCGCGGTCGGCCCGGGCGGCGAGGGCGGCGAACGACTGCCCGATCCGGGTGTCGAGGCGGCACACGTCGGCGAGGGTGGTGCGGCCGGGCGGGAGCGCCGCCGCCAGCGCGTCGCGCAGCTCCCGGTCGTACGGCTCGCTGACCATGCCGAGCGGGGTGAGGCGCAGCACGGAGCCGTCGCACGTGATGCGGGCGGCCGCGGCGTCGACGGCGTCGCAGGAGGTGCCCGACATCAGGCCGATGACGGTGGTGGGCGGCGTCCACGGTGCGGGTGCGTCCGGGGGGTGGGTCATCGGGTGGGTCATCGGGTGGGTCATCGCAGGGGCCTTCGGTGGTCGTCGGGGCGCAGCGTGAGCAGCGCCGGCAGGGACAGCGCGCAGGCGGCTGCCGCGTAGAGGGCCGGAACGTCCGGGTTGCCGGTGTGCCGTACGAGCGTGGTGACGATCAGGCCGGCGCATCCGGAGAAGACGGCGTTGGAGAGCGCGTAGGCCAGGCCGAGTCCCGTGCTGCGCACACGCGTCGGGAACATCTCCGCGAGCAGGGCGGGGCCCGGACCGGCGAGGAGTCCGATCATCGCGCCGGCCGCCGCCAGGGTGGCGGCCTTGGCCGCGACGGAGGTGCCGGGGTCGCGCAGGAGGTGCAGGACCGGTACGGCGGTCAGGACCACGAGGACGCTGCCGGCGAGCATGACGGTACGTCGGCCGACCCGGTCGCTGAGCGCCCCGGCGGGCAGGATCGCTGCGGCGAACCCGAGGTTGGCGATGAAGGCGGCCGCCAGGGCCTGCTGGAAGGTGGTGCCCAGGGTGGCCTGGAGGTAGGAGGGCAGTACGACGAGGAAGGTGTAGCCGGCCGCGGACCAGCCCATGATCCGGCCGATGCCGAGGACGACGGCGCGGGCCGTGCCGGCCGCTCCCGGCCCGGCCTCCCCGGCCGCCCCGTCGTGGGCCCGACCGGCGGTCCCGGGGGTCCCGGGGGTCCCCGGCGTCGCGGTCTGTGGGAGTCGAAGCCGCAGCGAAAGCGCCACGCATCCCAGCGGCAGGGCGAACAGGAACGGCAGGCGCCAGCCCCACGCGTACAGGGCGCTCTCGGAGAGCAGGGTCGCCAGGCCGGCGGCGACGCCCGCGCCCGTGAGGAGTCCGAGCGCGACGGTGAAGGACTGCCAGGCGCCGTGACGGCCGCGCCGGCCCGGTGGCGCGTTCTCGGTCAGGAGGCTCACGGCGCCGCCGAACTCGCCCCCGGCGGAGAAGCCCTGGACACCGCGGAGCAGGGTCAGCAGCCATGGTGCGGCGGCGCCGGCGGTGGAGTACGCGGGCAGGACTCCGATCAGGGTGGTCGCACCGGTCATCAGGGAGACCGCGAGGACGAGCGCGGTCCGGCGGCCCGCCCGGTCGGCGACCCGCCCGAAGACCAGCGCGCCCAGGGGACGGAAGAAGAAGGCGATGGCGAATGCGGCGTAGGCCGCGATGAGCGCCTGGGCCCGGTCGCCGCCGTCGGGAGTGAAGAAGCGAGCGGCGATGACGGTGGCGAAGGAGCCGTAGACGCCGAACTCGTACCATTCGGCGAAGTTGCCCACGGACCCGGCGACGAGTGCGCGCCGGGCGGACGGCGGACGGACGGGCACGGCGGGCACGGCGGCCGCCGCGGGCCGGCTCGGTGGTCGGGGGGCGGGGAGGGCCACAGGGGCTGGCTGCCCCGGCGGACGCCCGGCGATGCGCGGTGCGGCGGGTTTTCAACGGATCGGCCGCACGGTGCGGCGGGCGCGACGCGTACGGGGGCCGCGAGACGATGCGGGGATGCCAGACACCTTCACCAGCCGGACCGTCGACGTCCACACCGGCGCGTCGGAGACCGTCCACGACCTGACCGCAGCGTGTGCGGGCTTCCTGAGGGAGACCGCCCGGGGGCGGGACGGGCTGCTCAACGTCTTCACCCCGCACGCGACGGCGGGACTCGCCGTGATCGAGACGGGCGCCGGCAGCGACGACGACCTGCTGCGGACCCTCCAAGCGCTGCTGCCCGCGGACGACCGCTGGCGGCACCGGCACGGCTCCCCCGGCCACGGCCGCGACCACGTGCTGCCCGCCTTCGTCCCGCCGCACGTGACGCTTCCGGTGGTGGGCGGTGAGCTCGCACTGGGAACCTGGCAGTCGGTGGTGCTGGTCGACACCAACCGGGACAACCCGCACCGCACCGTGCGGCTGTCCTTCCTCAGCTGACCGGCACGGGCACCCGCCCGATCATGTGGTGGCTTTCCCCGGGCGGCCCGATGCTGGAGTCATGGGCGTCCAACGTGAGGAAGGCGCTGGACGCGGCGCCGCGGGCACCGCGGGCACCGCGGTCCGTATCACCCTCGCCGCGTGTGCCGGGTTCTTCGTGTGCCTGTACGGGCTGGACCTGCCCGTGGCGGCGACGTACGCCCTGTTCTCGGCGGTGTCGATGGGGGCCCTCTCCCACGTCCCCGGCACCGGGCGCCAGCGGGCGGCCGTCATGGTCAGGACCGCGCCCGCGGCCTGGGTGCTGATCACGGCCGGCACCTACCTCGCGGTGCGGACCTGGACCGCCGTGGCCGGCATGCTGGTGTTCGGCTTCGTCCTGGCGTTCGTGGCGGCGGCCGGGCCCCGGGCGGCGGGAGCCGCTCCCGGACTGCAGCTCCTCTACATCCTGCCGTGCTTCCCGCCCTACGCGCCGGACACCCTGGGCGAGCGCCTCGCCGGGGCGACCTTCGGCCTCGCGCTGCTGCTCCTCGCCGAGGCCTTCGTGCTGCCCGAGCCTCGCACCCCCTCCTACCGGCTGCTGGCCGCCGAGGCGGCCGGCACCGCCGCCCGCTGCGCGGCCGAGCTCGGCCGCGCACCGTACACGGTCTCCGCCGCTACGGAGGAGGCGGCCCGGACGGCCGGAGCGTCACTGCGGCCCTCCCGGGTCGCCGAGGCCGACCGCCCCGCCGGGCCGGGCCTGCGGGACCGCGCCCTCGCCCACGCGGGCATGGTCTGCCGCACGCTCCTCAGCCGCCTGGAGAACCTTCCCCCGCCGCCCCCGGGGGGCCTGCCTCCGGCGCAGGGGCCCGACCTGCTGCTGGCGGTCGGTGGGGCCGCCGCCGAAACCGCGGCGCTGCTGAACGGCACGGTCGGGGCCACCGACGCGGCCGGCGCCCTGCGGCGGGTGCGGGAAGAGGCCGCGGCCGCGCAGGAGCAGCTCTCGACCGCGGCGCGGGGCCGCCGACGGGCGGCGCTGATGGAGGCCGCGGACGCCGCCGTGGCCTTCGCGACGGCGTCCGAACTGGCGGTTCGGGGCCGGCGCGGGCGGCTGCCGGCCGAGACCGACCGGGCCCGGTTCTGGTACGCCGGTCAGCGTGCGCCGCGCCTGTGGTGGCACCGGCTGGCGGCCCACGCGGGACCCCGGTCCGTGTACTTCCAGAACGCCGTCCGGATCAGCCTCGCGCTCGCGGCCGCCCGTACGGTCGCGGGCGTGGACTCACTGCCCCACGGTTTCTGGGCGATGCTGGCCGTCCTCAGCCTGACCCGGACCACGGCTTCCCAGACCCGGGCGACCGTACGCCAGGCACTCACCGGCACGCTGCTCGGCGCCCTGGTCACCGCGGCCCTGCTGGCCCTGATCGGCGGCCGGACCACCGTCTACGCCGTCGCCCTGCCGGTCATCATGTTCATCGCGTTCCGGGTGGGGCCGGTACGGGGTGTGGGCTGGGCCCAGGGCATGTTCACCCTCGTGGTGGCCTTCGTCTTCGCGCAACTGGCGCCGGTGACGTGGCAACTGGCCGAGGTGAGGTTCCTGGACGTGATCGTCGGCAGCCTCATCGGCATCGTGTTCGGGCTGCTCGCCTGGCCGCGGGGGGCGCAGGAGGAGCTGCACAAGGCGGTCGCGCTGCTGCTGACACGGGCGGCCGAGACGGTCGAGAGCGCCTCGGCCGCCGTGGTGGCGGGCATGCCGGGACGGACCGGCGACGACCGGTCGCTCCAGAGGGCGCTGGTGCTGGCTGAGTCCGCGTTCGCGCAGCGGCAGGGCGAGCCCCGCGTACCCGCCGACGCCGCTCCGGACTGGCAGGCGGCCATGATGACGGGCCATCACGTGTTGTGGGGTTCTCGGCGGGTGCTCGGCCAGGGCGGCCCGGCCCTCGGGGAGGAGAACGGGTCACGGCTGGACGGCCGGGCCGCCGGGGTGGCCACGCGGCTGCGCGAGGCGGCGCGGTGGGCGGGTACGGACCCGGCGGCGGGCGGACCGTCCTCAGCCGGGCCCCCACCCGGTCCCCCGCGCGGACCCGAAGGCGGGCCGGACGCCGGACCCGGTGTACCGCCGGGCCTCGCCCCGCTGCGGTTCTTCACCGCCCTCGCCTGGCTCGACTCGCTCGCCATCGACATCGGGCGCGTGACGGCATCCGACCGCTCCCCCGGCCCGGCCGGCCCGCTCTGATCACCTCGGATCACCTCGGATCACATAACCGCCGGGCGGGGGGGGCGCCCCCAAAGCGCGGCCGACCCCCCCCGCCCCGGCCCCCCCCCCCCCCCCCCCCAGCGGCTCGGGGGCACAAAAGACACCCCCCCCCCGCCGA